>BOBW01000058.1 GCA_026002595.1 Spirochaetia bacterium
TTAATCTGCCGGGTGAGATTAACATCATACTGGTTGTTTGCTAAGAGAGAAGAAACATAGTGGTAAAGCAAAAAAACTGCACATAACATACGGTTTGCGGTTCGGGGCTAAAGCCCCTCCGGGTTCCATTCGCCTAGGTCAGTCGCTACGCTCCTTCCCACGGCTCACTCCACCCACATTTTTGTGGCCCTGGTCTTGCTACGCAAGCCCTTATTCGGGCCACAAAAACGTCGCAAACCTTTCACGTTATGTGCAATTGTGCCTAAAATTTATTGTAAATATTTTAAAACTTATTGACAAAAATCGAATAATATGCCAATACTGAATTAGGATATTTTTTGGTTAAAATATTTTGATGGCGGGGTAACTGCTTAAGGAAGATATGTATGAAAAAGTTATATTTTACAATTGCTTTCTTACTTGTGTGTTTTTGCCTGTATGGACAACAAATGCCTTTAGATAAAATTGCACCTCATAGGTCTGCTTTTTACCAAGAGACAACTGGAAAGGCAATTGTCAATAACGAATCTCTGACATTTTGGTTATATCAATGCTCGCCCAATGATATAGAAGAACTCACAGTGTATTTACATTCTTATGTGGAGAGCATAGGTTATATTGTAGATTATGATAGTTTTTCTGGGTTGGAAGTGGATCCTCAATTGCCTACGTCTGTTAGAAATTTAATGTACTGGCGAAACCGCAATGTTTCTATAACTATATTGCATAATGTTCTTATTATAAGTATTTACACACAAGGAGAAGGTTCAATTGCAGACCGAAGGTATTTTTTTATGAGTTGGGATTTAGTTAAAGGATAATGGGGTACGGCACAACTGCACATAACATACGCTATACGCTGCGCCGCAGTAGCGGCTTGACCTACGAAAAACCCCAGTCGGCGCAGTAGCGCCTTTGTGGGGTTTTTCTCCGGTACATTTTTGCGCCCCTGGAAACCTTCGGTTTCCTTATTCGGGGCACAAAAACGTCGTATAGCTTTCACGTTATGCGACATACCGCCTATGATTTATTGTAAATATTATATAAAAATAATGTGAAAATATATAAATAAAATTATCCGTTAAAATATTTTTGAGTATGTTATAAAATCATTTTCAAGATAAATATAAAGAATAATGGTGTGCGGCTTCGCCGCAAATATTATGTAAAATGTTGTTTTTACCTATTGACAGGATTCAGAAATTATTATATAAATACATTTGGAGGAATAATATATGGAAATAAAAACATATGAAAATGGGATTATTGAATTTATCGATACAAACATTATAATAAATGAAATAGATGATGTTTTTAGTTTATTTAGCATAAATAATTGTTCGACAATAATAATAAAAAAAGAAAATATTGTAAATACTTTTTACGATTTATCGACAGGATTTGCTGGTGAATTGTTGCAAAAGTTTTCGAATTATGGGAAAAGACTGGCAATAATTGGTGATTTTACAAATATAAAAAGTAAGTCGTTAAAAGATTTTGTATATGAAAGTAATAGGACAAGACAAATAATATTTGTAGGAACAATAGAAGAAGCATTAGAAATATTCAATAAAAAATAATGGAGTACGGCGGTACGTCGCATAACATACGCTATACGCTGCGCCGCAGTAGCGGCTTGGCCTACGAAAAAACGCAGTCGGCCTACGGCCTTTGTGCGTTTTTTCTCCGGCACATTTTTGCGGTTGCTGGAAACCTGCGGTTTCCTTTATCGCAACCGCAAAAACGTCGTATAGCTTTCACGTTATGCGACATACCCCCAGACTGGTTGACAAAATAATTATAATAATATAATATTTAAAGTATGAAAATTAAATTCGTCATAATATTCATTTTACCATTTTCGCTCTTTTCTTGTATGTCGGTTAATTTAGGACATATTCGTAATCGTGTCTTGAGGGATAATCCAGAGGTAAAATCGGTTGGAATTATAAAAAATTGGACGGGCGAAGATGATAAATATATTGCATTAGATATTATTTTTAATGATGATAGACGTCTTTTTTTAACACTGGTGAATTATGCTCACAGATTTAACAGATCACCCTGTTGGCTGACACGAATAGGAGATATTAGTTTCAATGTATATAGTCGATACATCGCAGATGATGGTGCCTATTTTGGTGAGAATACTTCTCTAATCAATGCTGTTTCTATTGATTTAATAGCCAATGAGATAGGAATAAAACTTTCTAATACAATGATATTATAAAAAATTATGAAAAAATTTATTTATACGTAAGTGAACTACCTGATTATAATTCGATGGAAATACAATCCGAAAAGGAAATGTATTCAACTAAAGAAATTGATACAAGTTGGATTTGGAAATCACATGGAACATATAAAAGAATACGACCTTATAATGACAGGTATGGTGGTTGGTATACTTATGCCCCTGAAAAAAAATACTATGAAACATGGATAATTTTAAGAACTATATGGGATGATACACGATATAGAGGAAAAACCCCAGATTATGATACTAATGAGATTGTATTTCCACTTAGGATTTAATTTTAGTTAAATAATAATATATTGTGAAAAGGGGGTACGTCGCATAACATACGCTATACGCTGCGCCGCAGTAGCGGCTTGGCCTACGAAAAAACGCAGTCGGCCTGCGGCCTTTGTGCGTTTTTTCTCCGGCACATTTTTTGTTGCCCTGGAAACCTACGGTTTCCTTTATCGGGCAACAAAAAACGTCGTATAGCTTTCACGTTATGTGCAATTTGGGCAAATTTAATGTATAAAAAATTATACATATGGTAAAAATAATTATAAAATCTATTGACAAAAATAAAAAAGTACAATATATTGTACATAGGAGATATAAATATGGATGCAATTACCTATACTGACTTACGGCAAAATTTAAAGACCTATATGGATAAAGTCTTTCAGGATCATGACCCTTTAATAGTTACCCGAAAAAACAATGAAAATGTGGTTTTACTTTCCGTGGGAGAATATAACAGCTTGTTGGAAACTAATTATTTATTATCCAATGAGGCCAATGCGGAACATTTGAAGAAATCAATTACCCAGCATAAAGCCGGTAAAATAAAAGCAAGGGAATTGTACGAAGATGAATAAAAAATTCACCGATGAGGCATGGGACGATTATCAATATTGGATAGAAAATGATAAAAAACAATTAAAAAGAATAAACGCCTTAATAAAAGATATTGATAGAAATCCTCATGATGGAATTGGCAAACCTGAACCATTAAAGGCAAATTTGCAAGGCTATTGGTCCAGAAGAATAGATACAGAACATAGGATTGTATATGCGGTGGAAGAAAAACAGATAGTATATATTTCATTTAGATATCATTATGAATAAATAAAATATGTTCCATAAAAATATTATTAGGAAAAGAAATATAAAAAGGCATATTGTAAAAGTGCCCAAACTGCACATAACATACGGTTTGCGGTTCGGGGCTAAAGCCCCTCCGGGTTCCGTTCGCCTAGGTCAGTCGCTACGCTCCTTCCCACGGCTCACTCCACCCACATTTTGCCAGCCCTGGTCTTTGCTTCGCAAAGCCCTTATTCGGGCTGGCAAAACGTCGCAAACCTTTCACGTTATACGCCATTTGCCCTAAGATTTTTTTTCAAAATATTGGAATAACATATTGACAAAATAGTATATGGGACATATTGTATATATAAATATTTAGACGGTGGAAAGACCGCAAAGGGGTTTTACAAATGAAGAAAAATAGTATTTTGGGAATGTTTGTAATGGTGCTGGTATTGGGTTTTATTTTTATTGGTTGTAATACCGGCAATGGTGATGATAATGGTAACGATGGATACCTCTTCGTTATTGGTGAAACTGGACCTGCGGGAGGTACTGTTTTTTATGACAAGGGCTCATATTCTGACGGCTGGCGTTATATGGAAGCGACTCCCGATGTGCCAGAATTTTATAAATTGGGAGATGACGATTATTATAATTGTTTTTTTTCCACTAATTGGTTTCCGCCTAATTCTTATCCTATTCCCGGTACCAACTCAATTGATGGGACTAGTACTGCAATAGGAAGTGGGAAACGAAACACTGAAATTATTGTGGCTTATTTTGATAGCATGGGAAAGTCAGGTAATTATGCAGCAAGTATATGCGCCAACTTGAATTATGGCAGTAAGGATGACTGGTTTTTGCCGAGCAAAGACGAACTGAACCAGATGTATCTGAATCTGAAGGGGTATCACGATGTCCGTAACAATATGTTTTGGTCATCATCCCAGGCTGACAGTAGCACGGCATGGTTACAGAACTTGGACGAGGACACCCAAACTACCGATGATGGGCCAGTGAGTACAGGCAGCCCCTTTCCCCAGCGCAAGGGAAGAGAAAATTCAGTTCGAGCCATACGGCGTTTTTGATAGTAAACTATTCCCAGAGAATACTCGTCTATTGGTTCAAAAGAGCCACTAATGACGGAAAGTATTTTATGTAAAAAATATAGATTAAAATAATGGAGTACGGGCAAACGGCGTATAACATACGCTATACGCTGCGCCGCAATAGCGGCTTGGCCTACGAAAAAACGCAGTCGGCCTTTGGCCTTTGTGCGTTTTTTCTCCGGCACATTTTTTGTTGCCCTGGAAACCTACGGTTTCCTTTATCGGGCAACAAAAAACGTCGTATAGCTTTCACGTTATGCGAAATTTTTTGGCAAAAATTTGTTCAAAATTCTAAGAAATTTAAGAAAAAAGACTTGACAAATGAAAATAATGATGTACAATGTACCTTATGGATGTATTATTAGACGCAAGTGCAATAATGGCTATTATTCTCAACGAGCCCAATCGGGACATTGTTGTCAATTTAACCAAAGAAGAAACCTTATTATCACCAGAAATAATCTCATTTGAGATTGGAAATGCTCTTGTAAGTTTATTTAAACGGCATAAATTAAATGAAACGGAGGTATTAAAGGCATATGAAGATTTTACTAAGATCCCCATAAGGGCTTTGAAAGTAGATATGGGAAAAGCGTTAAAAATTTCATGTAAATATAATATTTATGCTTATGATGCATATTATTTAGAAACGGCGTATAGATTAAAATTACCGTTAATAACATTTGATGGAAATATGGCCATAGTTGGTAAAGACATGAAAATCACCATTTTGAATGGAGGAAAAGATGAGAGTGTATAATTATTCTGAGGCACGGCAAAACTTTTCAACGGTATTAAATACTGCATTAAAAGAAGAAGTAATAATCACACGGAAAGATGGCAGTAGGTTTAAATTACTGTCAATTAATGAAACTAAAAAACAAGGAAAATCTCCCTTGGAAGGTATAAAAGGTATTAAGGCCAATGTATCAATGGAAGATATACTTGAAGCAATAAGATATGGAAGAGAAGATCGGGAATATAAAGCCGATACCTAATAAAGGCCAAAAAACTTCGCATAACATACGGTTTGCGGTTCGGGGCTAAAGCCCCTCCGGGTTCCGTTCGGCTAGGTCGCCTAAAGGCTCCCACGCCTCACTCCACCCACATTTTTTGCGGCGCTGGAATGCTTCGCATTCCTTTATCGCGCCGCAAAAAACGTCGCAAACCTTTCACGTTATGCGAAATTTTGGGGCTACCATTTTCTGTAAAAATATATAATAAAAATATTGACAAAATAAATAAGGCCGTATATACTACTTGACAAAGGGAGATTTTTGTGTATAATGAAACCAACCAACCAACCAACCAACCAACCAACCAACCAACCAACCAACCAACCAACCAACCAACCTCACAGAATATTATGGATTGATTGTGCAAAAGTAATAGGGATATGGTTGGTTGCTCTTGGACATTTGCATACAAATAATAATATAACGATTTTTATTTATTCTTTTCATATGCCCTTGTTCTTTTTTATTTCAGGTTGTTTGGAAAAAAATAGAACTTTCAAAGAAATATTAAAAAATGGGATTAATGGTCTAATAATTCCTTATTTGATATTATATTCTTTATCTTTCCTTGGTTGGGTTCCATCCAGACTTTTATGGCATAAAGAATTATTTGAAAATACTTCTTGGGTAAATGTATTAATATTAAAACCACTAGTGGGAATGTTATTTGGGGTTGGTTATAATACAAAATATTCAACTATGATGAATATTCCATTATGGTTTTTAGTTGGTATGTTTTTTGTTAAGATAATACATAAGTTTTTAATACTTATAAGTAAAAATAATATTAAAATTTATGCTATGTTCAATATTTTAATTATTCTATTAGTTGTTGTACTGAAACAGTTAAAAATTGATTTATTGTTTTCTATTGATAGTGCATTTTTGGCTTTTCCTTTTTTTGCAATTGGGTATCTTATACATACAACTAATCTAAAAACAATTTGTAATGTTCTTTTGTGTAAAAAGTTAGTATATAAAGCTGTTGTAATCATAATTGCCTTTTTTATGATTATTCTTATGTGTAAACTAAATGGTTATATAGATATTAATGCATTTAATTATGGGAATAATATATTACTATTTTATGTAACAGGAGTAATTGGAATAATTATGGTTGTAGTTATATCCAGCTTTTATATTAAAGAATTATCTTTCTTTAGAATAATATCGAACGGAACAATTTTTATATTGGCATTTCATGGATATGCATCTGCCCCTATTGTCAGAGTTTTAGGAATGTATGCAGAACAATTGCCTGTTTATATTGCAATACCTATTTCAATAGTAAGTACTATAATTATGGTATTACCAATTATTATTATAAAAAAATATTTTCCAATAATACTTGGAGGAAGAAAATAGTTAAAAAGTACGCCCCAAAACTTCGCATAACATACGGTTTGCGGTTCGGGGCTAAAGCCCCTCCGGGTTCCGTTCGCCTAGGTCAGTCGCTACGCTCCTTCCCACGGCTCACTACACCCACATTTTTGTTGCCCTGGTCTTTGCTTCGCAAAGCCCTTATTCGGGCAACAAAAACGTCGCAAACCTTTCACGTTATGCGAAATTTGGCCCTAACATTTTCTGAAAAATATATTGACAAAAATATAAATAAACAATATATTAATTAACGGAGGATAAAGTGAATATAGGTTTAATAATTTTTTTTAGCATGGTTATAATTTTATGGGCAATTCTTAAGAAAAAAACACAAAATGAAAAGACAGAAGAAAATAATGTTGTGGAAGAATTTGATCCAAAAAATGATACTAATGAAATTGAAGAAATATTTTATGAAGAAGTGAGAAATGGTGAAAAGACTTATAAGTTAATGAATGTAATTAACCAATTTGATTTAATGTTTGTAAAATCATTATTCCAATCGGAGCAAATACCTTATTATATTGAAGGAGAGCATATTTCTCAAATAAGACCTGGTATGCAAATTGGATCGTTCGGAAATGCTAGTGTATATATCTTGGAAAAAGATTATAATGATGCAATCAATGTAATTGAAAATTATAGGAAAAATAAAAAAGAGAATTATAAAGAAAAACAATCAATTAGAAAACCATTAGAAGTCATTGGTGGGAATTGGGTAGTCCCGGAAGCAAATGATATCAATGGAATTGAAATATTATATAAAAAATAATATAGTAAAGGAAATAGTATGAGGACGGGCCAAACTTCGCATAACATACGCTATACGCTGCGCCGCAGTAGCGGCTTGGCCTACGAAAAAACGCAGTCGGCCTTTGGCCTTTGTGCGTTTTTTCTCCGGCACATTTTTGCGGTTGCTGGAAACCTTCGGTTTCCTTTATCGCAACCGCAAAAACGTCGTATAGCTTTCACGTTAGGTGCAATTTTTCGTGAATTGGTTAACAAAAATATTTGTAAAATATACTTGAATAAAATATAGAATGGTATTATAATAAATCGTAATGGAGGAATGTTATGGAAAATATTAATTATGAAATGGAAGTTGGAAAAATATATAACCAAATCGGTGAGGCAAAAATAATGGCTTTAGCAACTAGCTGTAAAAATCATACAACCGTTAGAATGATGAGTTGTATAAATTATAAAAACAAAATTATATTTCAAACTGGAACTGATTTATTAAAACATAAGCAAATTTGTGAAAATAATAATGTTGCATTATGCGTGGATAATATTCAAATTGAAGGCGTGGCAAAAATAATTGGAAAATGGACACAAGAAGAAAATAAAGAAATGTTGAAAATATATTTAAAGCATTATAAAAAATCATACGAAACATATTTAAAATCTGATAAAGAAATTATAATAGAAATAATTCCAACGAAAATTACGAAATGGGATTATGAAAATGGGCAACCATATAGGATATTTATTACCCTAGATAATAAAACAATAAAGAAAGAAAATTACATTTTGGAATAATATTACAAAAAGATGTAATGACAATATGGAGCACGAAAAACTGCACCTAACATACGCTATACGCTGCGCCGCAGTAGCGGCTTGGCCTACGAAAAAACGCAGTCGGCCTTAGGCCTTTGTGCGTTTTTTCTCCGGCACATTTTTGCAGTTGCTGGAAACCTGCGGTTTCCTTTATCGCAACTGCAAAAACGTCGTATAGCTTTCACGTTATGCGCCATTATGCCTAAATGTTTTATGATCGTGTTTACATATACAGTATAATAAGCATTTCTCGTAAATAATATAAGAAAAATAATTCACTAAAATAAATGTGGGAATAGTATTTTCAAAAAATTGGTTTTTACGCCGTTTCATCATGGCATAAGGATTTCACTCCACATAATATTACAATATATCCTTTAATTCATTTTCTCTTAATATATTTCTCCAGTCTCTTTTATTGTATAAAAACCTAATAGCATTAACCCTTTTCTTGTCTTCCTCAACATTATAAAATAAAACATAATTTTTTATTTTTATTGACCGTATGCCCAAAGATGCCAAATATGTATCTTGTACCAATGACCTTGTATATGGTGTTTCACATATATAATCCATAATCTTCATTGTGTCTTCAATTAAATTATCGGCCGCTCTTGGAGCTTCCAATCTTTCTTTAATATATTCATAAGATGAATCAAGATCATCCTTTATTATTTTGGAAGGATTTAAAAAATACATCTATCTTCCAATTAAACTATTTAAATGATTAAACAGATCTTCTTTGGTTATTGTTTCTCCGTTTTTAATCTGGTTTAACCCAACTTCTATTGCATTATATAATTCCAGCCTTCCTATGCTTTCCTCATATGTGTCAATGCTCATAATTGCCAACTTTCCCTTTCCGTCTTCTGTTATAAACATGGGTTCCCTGTTTTCTTCGCAAAAGTCCGCAATTTCACGATACTTTTCACCTAAAATCGCACTTGCCTTAATTGCTGGCATTGGATACCTCCAAAAATCCTTTAAGATATTTAAAATATACTACCGGTTTGGGATTATGTCAAGTGGTTTGAGATGAGAAAAATATAAAAAATACATAATGAGTATGAGTAGTAACTAAGCCAGTGGTACGGCACAACGGCGCATAACATACGGTTTGCGGTTCGGGGCTAAAGCCCCTCCGGGTTCCGTTCGGCTAGGTCGCCTAAAGGCTCCCACGCCTCACTCCACCCACATTTTTGTGGCCCTGGTCTTGCTACGCAAGCCCTTATTCGGGCCACAAAAACGTCGCAAACCTTTCACGTTATGCGAAATTCCCGCCCAACGTTTTTTGGAATATTAATAAAAAGTATTGACATTTCTAAGAAAATAATATAAGATTAATTATTTCTAAGAGTAAATTATGGTATCAAGTCGATAAAAAAGAATATAATTTAATAAAATCTGCCTATTGGCTTGAATAAGATTGATGCAAAGAGTAAGGAGCTTGATATGGAGTTTTACGAAGAATTTGCTAAAGATGTTGGATACAGATTATATGTTATCGGGGCCAATCCACATCGTGAACCTGGAACGGTAGAACTTTCTTCTTGTATAGGTTGTATGGCAGTTAATCGTGGTGAATGTAATCATAAAGGGAAAAAACCCTATTGTCGCAGTATTTTTACAATCTGCGAAGGTCTTTATAAAGAAGCCTGCCGTTCTAATGTATGTCCTTACCCGTCACTAAGATTAGGAGATCTGCCAAGGGAACTTTTACCAGAATGGAAGATTGGAATTGATGCTAGGCTTGAAGAGCATAAACACATTCCCGATGGTTCTCACGTTCTTGTATGTTGGGGATCATCTGGTGCACCAGTTTGGTTGCGTAAATACGAATGCAAAACCATAGAAGTTTTAAAAAGCAAAGATTGTAAAATTCATTGTGTTAAGGAAAATGACGATAAAAGTCCTATACACATTTCGCGTTTATGTACTGACAAAGACACACTTTATATGGGTTATACGAGATATAATGGAAATGGATAATCGTTAATGACAATTCTGAATCATTGGAAAAAATAAATTTAGATTGATGAATATTAATAAATAAAATACAGGAAGAAATATTGTAAAAGGGGCGGGAACTTCGCATAACATACGCTATACGCTGCGCCGCAGTAGCGGCTTGACCTACGAAAAACCCCAGTCGGCGCTGTAGCGCCTTTGTGGGGTTTTTCTCCGGTACATTTTTATGGCCCTGGAAACCTACGGTTTCCTTATTCGGGCCATAAAAACGTCGTATAGCTTTCACGTTATGTGCAATACGACCCTAAAATTTGTTGAAAAATATTATGAAAAATAATTGACAAGAAACAAAAAATGTATGATGATATATTAAGGAGGAGTATATGAAAAAAATATGGTTTATATGGGCTTTTTGTTTTTTATGTTTTTCAATTTATCCGCAATCGTATAGTGATGGTAATGGATCAATACTAGAACGAAAAACATTAAATGGTAAAAACTGGA
>BOBW01000059.1 GCA_026002595.1 Spirochaetia bacterium
GAGGTAATCGTCCGCGTAACCTTTGCGACAAACGCCGACACAATAAATATGAAGACGTATACGGTAAGCATTGCGGAGACGAGTACCCTGATTAAGGGCAACGCAACGGTAACGATTACCCTAGGGCTGGCTGTCCCCTTCAACTTTACGGCGGCTGCGACCACCGGTGGGTTTACCGGTAACATCAACGGCGTAGCCTACGGTGGCACGACGTTTGTCGCGGTGGGGGACAGCGGCCAAATAGTGTATTCCACCGATAATGGCGCAAACTGGACGGCGGCTGCGACCAACGGTGGGTTTGGCACCTCTAACACCATCTACGGCGTAGCCTACGGCGGCTCGACGTTTGTCGCGGTGGGGGCCAACGGCAAAATAGCGCATTCCACCGATGGCGCAAACTGGACGGCGGCTTCGACCACCGGTGTTGGCACCTCTAACACCATCTTTGGCGTAGCCTACGGCGGCACGAGATTTGTCGCGGTGGGGGCCGGCAAAAGAGTGTATTCCACCAATAATGGCCGAGGCTGGAACGCGTCTAGGGCCACCACTACGTATAACTTCAACGGCGTAGCCTACGGCGGCACGACGTTTGTCGCGGTGGGGGAAGGCGGCAGATATACGTCTTCCACTGATGGCGATAGCTGGTCGACAAATACGATCCCCGGGTTTTCCAATACCATCTTTGGCGTAGGCTACGGCGGCGGGAGATTTGTCGCGGTGGGGGCCAGCGGTAAAATAGCGTATTCCACTAATGGCACAACCTGGACGGCGGCTGCGACCAACGGTGGGTTTACCGGTAGCATCAACGGCGTAGCCTACGGCGGCACGAGATTTGTCGCGGTGGGGGTCGACGGCCAAATAACGTATTCCACCGATAATGGCGCAAACTGGACGGCGGCTACGACCAACGGTGACTTTGGCACCGTCTCTCCCATCAGGGGCATCGCCTACGGCGGCGGGAAGTTTGTCGTGGTGGGGCATAGCGGCAAGATAGCGTACTCGGACTAACCGTAAGCGGAAGGCCGCGCGGGCTATCGTAAGAACCGCTAAAAGCCGCCTCCGGGTTGTACCTGGGGGCGGCTTTTTTTCCAAAAGACAACTACGAAAAATGTGTGGTTTGCCATACTGCACGTTTTATGCTATATTTTAGCTGGTACGGAGGCGTCTATGGCAGCTACAGTAACACCACAACCACAGATGGGACTCACCTTTGAGCAAGTTTGGGCGGCTCTTATGGAAACACGGGATAACGTCAATAAAATGGCGGCAAGAGTTGATCAAGCATCAGCCGCTGTCAAAGAAATGGCTGCAAAAGTGGATCGTGTGTCTGAAAATGTCGGCGGGGTGAACCAGTCAATGGGTGAACTTGTCGAAACCCTCATTTCAGCTAGATTATGGGAAAAATTTGACGCTTATTCTTATAATTTCCAACGGGCGTATCGGCGTGTTGAGCTGTTTGATGACACAAACCGAAAACGTACCGACATCGATATTTTACTCACGAACGGTGAATACGCTATGGCTGTTGAAGTAAAACGACATTTAGATACAAAAGATGATATTGACCATCATCTCAGGCGGATGGAGTTGATACGGCAATTTCCTCCTAATCAGTGCGGGGGCAAAAAGTTGCTTGGCGCAATGGCAGGCGGCGCGGTTGATGCCGACATGCTTGATTATGCCCATAGTGTCGGCCTTTTTGTGTTGGAGCTGACAGGTGATTCTGTGCGTCTTGCAACACCGCCCGCGGAATTTAAGCCACGACAATGGTAATTATATCGATGATAGGGTATATCACATCGGCGCATCATTAAAAGACCTGGGTAAAAGAGGTTTTTAACCTTCGTTCCCATACCAATCAAGTTTACGGGTAAGAAACATAACCAGCGCTATTACCACAAAAGTACCGATAGAACCAATGAGCAACGCATAGGATTCGGCATTAAGGACCGCGTAAAGAAGGATATACGATATGGTTACCACCAAACCCATATACCAGCTTTTATTCCAGGACGGCAGTAAGGAACGTGAATAAAGGGTCATCATTGCGGTTACTGCCAGGGCGGCAATAAGGTATGCGGTATAAAAGGGTATTTGTTCGGATAATGAAAGCAGTAAAAGATAAAAAACCGCGTTGCCAATGCCGGAAAGCAGATACGGCGCCGGATGAATGCGGTGCCGGGTAAAAATTTCAAGCAAAAACAGGGTTAAAAACGGAACAATCAAAAAAAGAATGGCATATTTAACTGCCCGTGTGTTCAGCGCATAGGTATCGATAGTACGAAAAAAATTTACGCCGAACAGTGAATCTGAATAATCATAATCATGGTTATAGTTCTTCAAAAAAAGCGGTATATCCCGGCTTAAATAACTAATGTCCCAGAGCGCCGAGAATTCGGTATCGGTAATATTTGATTCGCCGGGCAGAAAGGCGCCCTGAAAAGAAGGGGAAGACCAATCAGAGGAAATACTGACATGGGTGTCCTGCCCTATGGGCAATACCCGTATCAATTGCCCGCCCTGTATATCAATGCTGATGTTAAATGACGCTTCTTTATTTTCAAAACGGGGCAGTACCGCATATATACCGCCGCCGGATTTATTATACCCATGACTAAACAGACTATACCCTCTGTTTCCCGGCTGAAAAAAAAGTTCTTCATTATCCCAGTTTGATTTATTTATTTTGCGGATACCCTTCTGGCTGGAAAGGGCGATGATCAGCTCGGCCTGGCCCAGGAAAATTTCTTCGTTCGGTAACAATTCTGAAATAGCCATCGAAGGATCAAAGCTGCCCCTTAAATTAAAGGTCCCGGAAAAGAGGGGTACTGAAAAAATGCCCCGTTTGCGTACTTCGGTTTTGAAAACAGCGTTAATATCCAGACCCCTGGGACTTATCATAAGCGTAAAAGGGGTCTTGATTGTTTCGATCTTTTCCCCTTCTTTTTCTGTTTTGGTATGAACCGTTTCCGTTTTTATCCCGGGGATTGTTATGACCGGACCGGCCTCTATAAGCTGCTTTCCCCAGGCCTCCATGATATCCGATTCAGCGGAAGCCGCAGTCCTTCCCCGTTCATTAACCAATCCGCGGATCATGTTCAAGGGTATGAGTAAGAGAAGAATTAAAACGACGAGCATCAGTACCTTAAAAGTATACCCTTGAGTATATTTCTTTAAAAAAGGATGTTTAACATTTTCCATGTTAACAATCATAAAATCAAAAAAATGATGGGTCAATCCCCTCCTTTCTATCCCGCCAGCACCTTTGCGCAGATTTCGGCGTTTTCCTTAATCTGGTTCTTGAACTTCTGGAAGGCCCCCACCAGAACGATGTCGATGGGCTTGATGTTGGCATAGACTTCACGCATGGATTTTTCCACCAGGCCGGGAATTTCCGCTTCGGTTTTGTCGTAGAACATCTGCCCTCCGGCGAAAATCTTGAAGACGATGCAGGGCTTCTGCACCTGTTTAATGACCTTGAACATGTCCCAGCGGTCGTTCAGGCGGAAAACAATGGTTTTTTCCTTTCCCGTCAAAAAAGTACTCTCTTCTTTTTCGTATTTGCGGGAATTTTGCAGGCAGGTCATGTAGTAATCCAGGCCCCAGTCCTCTTCTTCCGCCCGGACAAGGATTTCAGGCACATGGGTGGCAAGGCCCGTGGGGATGCCCATATCCTTGAGCCGCTTGATCCGGTCCCGAAGGTAATCGGCCTTACCCTCTTCCAGCCAGATGTCGGCGGTGGTTCCCTGATGGTAGACCGCGATGGGGTTAAACTTCTTCATCTGGACCATGTTGACATCAAGGTCCACCGGCGGGTAGGTCTGGAACATGATGTGCATCTTGCCCCCCTCGTTCCTGTACTGCCGGATCACCCGCAGGATAAAGGGGTCCGCCACGGCCATATAGGCGTTGTAGCCGGACTCTTCCGCTTCAAACAGGGCTTTGACGCAATTATCCGCAGTCCAGTAATCCAGCATCTCCGTGCTGAGGTGCTGTTTGGGAATATAGGAAAGCCCCGCCATGGAATTGTCCCCGATGATGAGCCGGGTAACGGGCGTACCAAAAAAATCAACCGCAGGCAGCATAGAACCCCCTTTCTTTTACAGTGTCATTATATTATGATTTTAGTAAGGAGTACATATGAAAAAATACAGTTGTGACGCATGCGGCTACATTTACGATCCCGCCAAGGGCGATCCCGACGGGGGCATCAAGCCGGGAACCGCCTTTGAAGACATCCCCGATGACTGGGTCTGCCCCCTCTGCGGCATGGGGAAGGATTCCTTCTCCGCGGTAAAGTAGGGCCCGGAATGCTGTCCAGGGGCGACTTTATTTTTACCATTGGATACGACGGCCCCGCGGCAGTGGTAGACAGCCAGGCCAAGCGGCGTTACGGCTCCTTCTCCACCAAAGATCTGGCGGAGAAGGGGCTGTTCCGCGCGGCCTATTCCTCGGCCATTTATTCCAAAGACCCGGCGGAACTTGCCGCCGTGGTGGAGATTTACAACCGTATCGCCGGGGCCAGCCTTACGGTTTCATCGCCGCTGGATCGGCTCTTCGGGGTGTTTCCTGTGGATGTTAAGCGGGCGGTGGAGCTGTAGGGGAAGATAAAATACTCAAATTTCATGCTACCATAACCCCATGGACATTGAACTTTTACGGGAGCGCTCGCGGATCATCCGGCAGGTCCGCGCCTTTTTTGACGAGCGGCAGTACCTGGAAGTGGACACCCCCCTCCTCAGCCCGGACCTGATCCCCGAATCCTGTCTGGAAGTTTTCGAGACCAGCCGCATTCCCCCGCCCGGAAGCAAAACCCGGCTGCCCGAGCCTTACTGGCTCATCCCCTCCCCGGAGATCTGGATGAAAAAACTCATCGCAGATCACCGGCAAAACCTCTACCAGATATGCAAATGCTTCCGCAACGGGGAATCAACCGGCCGCTTCCACAGCCCGGAATTCACCATGCTGGAATACTACACCATGGACGCCGATTACCGGGACAGCCTCAGCCTCACCGAGGAACTCTTTTCAAGCCTGTTGAAAAATTCCGATCAGCCCGGTCTCCGCCCGCCCTTCCTGCGCATCACCATGGAAGAGGCCTTTTCCCGCTGGGCGGGGTTTGATCTCTATAAGGCTGCCGCCGAGGGCAGTATGGAAGATGAGGCCCGCAGACTGGGGCTCGACCCGCTGCCGGGACTGGATACGGCATCTCTCTACGATCTGATCTTTATCCACACGGTGGAACCGAATCTGCCGAAGGATAAGCCCGCGGCCTTAACCGACTACCCCGCCTTTGTCCCCTGCCTGGCGCAAAAAAACAGGAATGGCAAAACCGTGGAACGGTGGGAACTCTACGCCCGCGGCATAGAACTGGCAAACTGTTATTCGGAAGAAACCGATGCGGAGGAAGTACGCCGTTTTTTTGAAACCGAGTTTGCGGAAAAGGAAAAACACGCTTTGGTAAAACATCATGTCGATCAGGATTATTGGAAAAACTTTCTGCCCCGCAGTAATACTGTCTTTCCTAAGGGGAAATCCTCCGGATTTCCCCCATGTTCCGGGGTTGCCATGGGGCTGGACCGGCTCATCATGGTGTTGACCGGAAGGTCCGCCATCGACGGCGTACTCCCCTTCCCAATGGCGTAAATTACCGCACCACAACGGAAACACCGGAGCGGCTGAAATCCATGTGGAACTCGGGGAGCAGGGGGATGCCGGTGCTGACCAGGGCCTTCCCGGTAAAGCGGTAGGGAACCTGTCCATTGGCCACAACCTGATCCAGCAATCCCCGGGGCATACCGATGAAGTTGGTCACCAGCAAGAGCCGCCTTTCCGCAGAACCATAGGCGGGAACTTCGAGTATGTCCTGTTCCTTTCCTTCCGCCCAGAAACGGCCCGTGCCGTAGAGTTCATAACCCAGAGAAGAAAGGTCCACCGGGAAAAAATTGGGATTATCAACGCGGAGGTCCACCCGGAACCGGATATTGATCAGCTCCGCCTGACTGATGGCGATGGCGGTAATGGTGAACTCAGGCTCCCGTATCCGGGGAAAAACCACGGCCGCGCTGAGGTCCGTATCGAAGTGCGTATCCCCCTCATACTCCCAGCGGATAGCCACCTGCAGATCGGCGCTGTATTCATCAAAATTTTTTGTATTCACGGGCAGTTCCAGATCCAGCCTGAACCCAAGGATTCCGGTATCATGGGGAGGGGCCTCAAAATGGGTTCCCCGTGCGGGACGGGGCAACGCGGCGGCGCTCTTTCCCGCCGGGACAGCGGACACGCTCTGCGATATTGCCGTCAATGCCGAAATCTCAGGATGCGTCCCGTTCAGCGCTGCCTGCCAGCTGCGGACTTCCATCGGCAAAACAGCGGCGCGGGGGTTTTCCGCCTCCAATGTATAGAAAAGGGAAACCCGGTCCACACTTTTCGCCTCGATCCGATCAAAGACCAGATTGAATTGGGGATCATCCCCGCGCTCCTTCAAGGGAACCTGCTCGCTCACGGGCGCCGGAGTCAGGACCAGTACGGGCGCCGGCTCCGGTTCAGGGGGAAGGGCAGCAGGCGCAGGGGTTTTACAGGCCGCGCACAAGCCAAGCAGCAGGATGCCGGGAAGGATCGTCAATTTTTGGCGAAGGGTGTTCATAGGTTTCATTATCGGCGTTTGGGGAATGAGGAATTAACCTTGAGGCGCCTTTTGTGCTATGCTTCTTCCAGGAGATTATCATGGCTGATGGAAAAATACCGGAACGTGCAGAAGTACAGGCTGAGAACACCTGGGACCTTTCAAAATTGTTTGCGGATGACGGGGCCTGGAACGCGGCCCTTGCGGAATATGAAAAGCTGGCGGAAAAGATTCCCGCCTACCGGGGGACCCTGGGACGCTCCGCGGAAAGCCTTGCGGATTACCTTGATTTCAACAAGGAATTCTCTCTCCTTGAGGAACGGCTGAACTACTACAGCGACCTCCGGCAGACCGAGGACGAGGGTTCAAGTACGGCACGGACCATGACCGGCAAATTCATGATGGCGGCCTCAAAGGCCCAGGCGGAGGCGTCCTGGTCTGCGCCGGAAATTCAGGCCATTCCCGATGCAGCCATGGAGACTTTTCTTAAACATCCCCGGCTGGCGGAATACAAGATCTACCTGAAAAAACTGCTCCGCTATAAGCCGCATATTTTAAGCGACCGGGAAGAACGTATCATCGCGCTCCATGCCGAAGGCGAGGGGACCGCGCAGGAAACCTTTTCGGTGCTCACCAACGTGGACCTGGATTTCGGCTCCATAGACACCCCCGAAGGCCCGCGCCCCCTGTCCCAGTCAACCTGGTCGGTCTTTATGGAAAATCCCGACCGGGAACTGCGCCGCAAAGCTTATTCCACGTTTTACGGGCACTTTGAGGCACATAAGACCACTTTAGCAAGCCTTTACAGCGGTTCCGTCAAAAACGATGTGATCAAGGCCCGTATCCGGGGCTTCGGCTCCGCGCGGCAGGCAGCGCTTTTTCCCGACAAGGTGGACGAATCGGTCTACGATAACCTGGTCGCCGCAATCGGCAACAACCTCGGCTCCCTGCACCGTTACTACGCCCTGCGGAAAAAGGCCCTCAAACTGGACGAGCTCCGCCACTACGATGTGTACGCGCCTATCACGCAAAATATAACAAAGCGGACCACCTGGAACGAAGCGGTAGACCTCATCTCCGCAGCCCTTGCGCCATTGGGTGACGAATATGTCAGTACCATCCGCGCCGGGCTCCTGGGCCGTTGGGCGGACCGTTATGAAAACAAGGGCAAACGTTCCGGGGCCTTCTCCGCCGGCAGCTATACCGCAGACCCCTACATCCTTATGAATTACAAGGAAGACAGCATCCGGGACGTGTTCACCCTGGCCCACGAGGGAGGCCACTCCATGCACTCTTGGTACGCCGCAAAATCGAACCCCTTCATGCACTACGGCTACACGATCTTTGAAGCGGAGGTTGCCAGCACTTTTAACGAGGAGCTGCTCTTCCGTCATCTTATTAAAACCGCGGACTCCCCGGAACTGAAATTGTATCTGGTGAACAAACGGGCCGACGATCTTCTGGCAACACTCTACCGGCAGACCATGTTCGCGGAATTTGAAAAAATCTCCCACGAGCTGGAAGAAAGCGGCTCGCCCCTCACCGTAGATGTACTGCGGGGCGCATACCGCAAACTGCTGGAAAAATACTTCGGAAGCGATATGGTCCTGGAAGACGCAAGCGATCTTGAGGGCCTCCGCATCCCCCACTTCTACCGGGCCTTCTACGTGTACAAATACTCCACCGGCGTTTCCGCCGCCCTGGCCCTGGCCGAACGGGTCCTTTCAGGCGGCGCAAAGGAACGTGAAGATTACTTCGCCTTTCTCAGATCCGGAGGCTCCCGTTTCCCCATCGAAGCGCTCAAAGTTGCGGGTGTGGACATGTCATCCCCGGCGCCGGTGGAGGAGGCCTGCAAGAGCTTTGGGAAGCTGGTGACGGAACTGGAAGGGCTATTGTGACAAGTGAAGAAAAATACGCCATTTGGATGCAGTATGCCCAGGATGACCTGGATTCCGCAGATGCCATGTATGCAGGCGGCAGATGGTTTCATACAACTTACATGTGCCAACAGGCCCTGGAAAAACACTGCAAGGGTTTATACAACTTCTATATTGGTGATGACGTGCCCAGGATTCACAATATACCGAGGCTTCTTAACGATCTTGGGGAAAAACTATCAATACCCATACAGGAAGATGTATACAAGCTGGCGGACATACTTTCCGGCCTGTACCTTAATAACCGGTATCCCGATTTCAAGGTGCATCCTGCAATGAGGATAGATAAAACAAGGGCGGCCGCCCTTTTAGTGCAAACCAAGGAGGCTTTCAATTGGCTGTTGACATTAAAGAAATGACCCGGCTGGCCCGTGATTTCGCGGCTGATGTAAAAACGGTGATGCCCGTAGACAGAGCAGTCCTCTTCGGCTCCTATGCCAAGGGTTACGCCACCGAGTTAAGCGATGTGGATATCTGTTTCTTTCTGCCTGATTATAAGGAAAAAGAGCGGTACGAAGTTATTGCGGAACTCTTGGGGCTGGGCAGAGCATTCGGTGGAAAATACCGCAAAGTTCCTTTTGAACCTCTGGTGTTTGAAACCGCCGATCTTCAGGACGACAATCCCTTTATCCGGGAAGTCCTGGCTACCGGCGTAGAGTTGTTGTAATAATCATATTAAGGATTATTAGATATGAAAATATACCACGGCAGCTACATCCAAATACAGGAACCGGTAATAAGTGTATCTAACCACATCCTTGATTACGGTAACGGTTTCTACACCACTACTGATATAAACCAGGCCGTTAGGTTTACAGAAAAGTTCCTGCGTTCAGGTAAAAATAGGATACTAAATTATTACGAATTTGATAATGATCGCGCCGTAAAGGAATTATTGGACCAGTTGCCAACGATCGCGTTTATACCATCGTTGAGGTTAAAGAATCATGAACAGTATCGAACAAAAAAAACATGCCTTGCATTTATCCAAACAAATATGTTCAATAACGGGTATGGTTATGGATTTTTGGAGCTTAAATGAAATGGAAGCAATAGATATTATTTATTCATCAAATATGTATCGCCTGTTATCAGATGAAACAACTAAAATATGGCATTACAGTACCTACGTCCTTTTTGATATACTTAAAACAGAACGCGAGACAGGTAATATCGCTAATTCTTATTATGTCGAAG
Organism: Spirochaetia bacterium; assembly: GCA_026002595.1. GTDB lineage: Bacteria > Spirochaetota > Spirochaetia > Treponematales > Breznakiellaceae > BNUT01. Next base: position 9,760 of record BOBW01000059.1, read on the forward strand.
GACTGGTGAGCTAAATATGAGCGAAGAAGCAAGGTATCTTATTTTTTTAACAGAGCAGTATGCCGCTATCAAAGGACTTTCCGGAAGCCAGGTTTTTATTCTATTTAAAGAAAAAGGATTGCTGCCCTATATTCACGATATGTTTTATACCTACCATACGGAACGTGTAGAAAATGCCATTGATGACATAGGCCGTATGCTTGAAGGAAATAAAAATGCCTCATTTTTGCCTCCAAAAACATTTTGTTGAAGAACGAGATCCCTGAAATGATGGTACTCCCCTTTCTTGAGCATCTGAAATAGCTGTGTAATCACCTTCCGGTACAAGGCCTTTCTCATCACCCCTTCTTCTTGAAGACACTCGTTACCTGTAAATTCGATGCCTGTCACAACATCATAAACTTAAGCCTCAAAACGAAGGTTTTAGGTTGCATTTGTATTTGTTAAAATACTTCCATTTGCGGGGAGCACTTTTCAGCGTTCGTATCGGTACAATGTTCCGTTCCATGTCTGCCGTAAGCTGTCTGAACATTTCGTCCTTCCGGCGGTCGTTTTCCTCAATCATCAGCCGGATACACTGTTCTTTGAATAGTCCAATCGCAATGTTCTCGTTTATCCGCACTTCATACTTGAGACGTTTCTTTTTCGCTTTTTTCGCCGCGCGGCACTCTGCCGCTGTTATAAGATCCTGTACCATGTTAAGCACCAAGGCCTGCGCCCAAAAGTCCTGCTCCACGTAGATACTTGCCTTCCCCGTCACACTCTCTCTCTTTCAACTTGTTTTTCAGCGTGTGGTATTTTTGCTCTATCCCCCACCGCTTCCGATACAGGCGTAATATATCCGCGGTTGTTCCTTCCGTCAGATTAGTCATAAATGCAGCTTCTTCCCCGTTCGCAAATTTCGTCTTTATTATCCGCACCCGCTTCGATTTCTGTCGCGCCAATTCACGCATCCTCTCCGGCGATTTCTCCCTCAGATGTCCCAGCCGCGCTCGGGTGTACACTAATTCCACTTCCTCGTCAGCGCCCCGCATCCGGGCCCTTTCCGCCTCATAGTTCCCCTTATGCAGCCGAATCAGGTATTTTACCCCCTTCTGCTCCAGTA
>BOBW01000060.1 GCA_026002595.1 Spirochaetia bacterium
CCCTGATACCACGGGGCCTGAAATCCAGGTGCGGTTTTCGTCCGAATATTTCAGCCCCGATAATGATGGAACCGATGATGAGCTTACGGCATATTTGAGCGCCGCCGATGAATCCGGTATCGGCCACTGGACATTTGAAATCCGTGAGCCCGTAGCTCCCTACCTTTTGTTCTCAAAATGGGAAGGGGATGGGGAGCCCCCGGCGGAGTATACCTGGGACGGTTACAGCGCCGATGACTATGAATTGGTGCAGTCCGCATCGAAATATCAATATATCTTCACGGTCAGTGATACCCTGGGCAATGTTTCAACCGAAGAAGGGGTCATCCAGGTTGACGTCCTGGTTATAAAAGAGGGAGACCAGTACCGGGTTCAGGTACCGTCCATCGTTTTTGCCCCCAATTCAGGGGGCTTTCAGGGACTTAGCGAGGAGATCATGGCCTCTAACGACTGGATTCTCAGGCGGATAGCCCAGGGCCTCAACGAATTTAGCGCTTATCAGATCAAGGTTGAAGGTCACGCCAATATCACCGTTGGCCCCACGGCCTCCACCGCCGCCCGGAATCGGGAAATACGGGAACTGCTGACCCTCAGCGATCAACGTGCCAGGACCGTGGTGGAATACCTTGCCGGTCTCGGGGTAGACCGCAGCCGCATGACCTATGTGGGCATCGGCGCTTCCCGCCCCATCGTAAAGTTTGAAGATCGGGACAACTGGTGGAAAAACAGGCGGGTGGAATTCCTGCTGGTCAGGTAAGCTGCAAAGAAGCCGGCTGTAAAAGGCCGGTTTTTTTGCCCTGGTTTGATGCCTCTATAGTTTCCGCCTGTAAATATGTCGGTGTTTTCTGAAATAGTGTCGCTGTACAGATACTTTGATCGGCAGGATAATTTATGGTAGATTAATCTTTATGGAGGAAAAAATGAAGAAACAGATTGTATTGATTGCGGCTCTTGCCCTGGTAATAGGTACCATGGCATATGCCGGAGGGCAAAAAAACAGCTCCCAACAGACGGGAGGCGGCGGTGTAACCGAATTGTCAATGTTTGTTAACTTTTCCTGGTATCCGACCGAATCGTGGACCGGAATTATCCCCGAAGAGATCACTAAAAGAACCGGAGTCCGTTTCAATGTGACCAGGGCAGTTGACGGACAGCAGCTCGGTCTCATGCTTGCCTCAGGGGATTTGCCGGATATGGTTTATTCAGACAGTCTGCTGGATCGTCTTGCCGGTGAATCCGTCTCTTATGCGTATAACAAACTTATTCAGCAGTACACCCCTGATTGGAAAGTGGACAATATGCTCATTGCCAACGCACGTCTGCATAATCAGGAGGGGGATGATAATTTTTATTTCCTCAAGAGCGCTTTTAATACTCCCCAGGAATTTAAGGACAGAGGGCACGGACTCCAGTTGGACACCATAATTGTACGGGGTGATATAATGGATGAATTGGGCAACCCTCCTTCAGGTACTTTGGAGGATTGGGCTAATCTTATGGCCATGGTAAAGGCCAAATACCCCAACCTGATTCCTTTTACATTCGGCAATTGGGGATTTGGATCCTTCAAAGTTGCATTCGGGGTTCCTGCTGAACGCTATGGAGAAGAAAATGGCAAGGCTTTTTTCCATATTAACAGCCCCTATTACCGGGATTATCTTGTTTATATGAATCAGTTTTATCGAAAGGGCTATATCCTCGCCGATAACTATTCTCTCTCCCATATGGATGCCGAGGCTTTATTCCTCAATGCACAGTCTTTTTCGATGGCAGGTTCCTCTACCAATGGACCCTACACCGCCGGGATACAGGTCGCAAGGGTGGTGCCCAAGGCATATTCCTCAAATGCCTTGGTTTTAAGTCCGCGATCAAGATATTACCGCTCCAGCACCGGATGGGCCGGTGTAGCAATCACCAAAAAAACCAGGAATCCTGAAGCGGCGATTAAATTTATGCAGTTTATGTGGACCCTGGAAGGGTCGCGTCTTGCCAACTGGGGCCGCGAAGGGATTGAATGGACCATGGGATCAAACAACATGCCGGTTTTCAGCAAAGACTGGCTTGACGCCTATGCGGATTCCCCGGTATTCGACAAGAAGTATAATGGCAATTGGCAATTTTCGGCCGATGCCATTACTGAATTTGACGGCCGCGTAGCCGCGCTGCCCCCTGTGTATCTGGAGTCCTACCAGAAAATGATGCCCTATACCTACATTTGCCCCTGGCTGGGAGCTGCCCAGCCCCTGGCCGGAAGCCCTGAGCGGGATATTCAAAACAAGCTCGTAGACATGGTAAGGAGCGCGGAAACAAAGTGTGTTCTTGCGGAGAATGACGCGGAATTTAACCGGTATTACAATGAACTTATGAGCAATGCGAAGACGATAGGGATTGACCGGCTTGAAGCCTATGTGAATTCCCGATTACCTAAATACCGGGCCATGTATCAGTAAATGAAAGCGGGCGGGAACAGCAGTTTTCAAAGTAACGGAAAGCCCTGGTGGAGACGTTTATGGATCCAGCGGGGCTTACAGGCCTTTGTCCTTGTGGGTATCGCGTATCTTCTTGTCTTCAGCGTGATACCCATGGTTGGCCTTATCATCGCCTTTAAAGACTATCATATCGAGACCGGCCTCTTGGGAATGTTTACCGGTAAATGGGTTGGGTTTAAGTACTTCATAGAATTTTTCCATGAATATAATTTCTCCCAGATTTTACGGAACACCGTGGTCATTAGTCTGCTGAAGCTTGTTTTCGGTTTTCCGGTTCCCATCATCCTTGCGATAGCCCTGAATGAGGTACAGAGCAGCAAAGTAAAGCGGGTTGTACAGACCGCCAGCTACCTTCCTTACTTCATTTCCTGGGTTGTTGTATCGGGATTTTGCGTCATTTTTTTAAACACCCGTAACGGCGCAATTAATAATGCGCTTGTAAGCCTCGGCATTCTTGAGAGGCCCCGTAATTTTCTCGGCGGCCCCGATTTTTTCTGGCCCCTGGCGGTCATTACCGATATCTGGAAAAGCATGGGCTGGTGGGCTATTTTATTTCTGGCGTCGATCAGCGGCATAGATCCCACCCTCTACGAGGCAGCTATTGTTGACGGTGCAGGAAGGTGGAAAAGAATTTGGCACATTACCATTCCGGCCATACTCCCCATAATTGCGGTCATGCTGATTCTCAATATTGGCGGTCTCTTTAACGGGAACTTTGATCAGAGTTTTCTCCTGGGAAATATCGGTAACAGGGATACTTCTGACATTATCGGAACCTATGTATTTCGTGTCGGCCTTGGGGAGGGACGCTTTGATTATGCCACGGCAGTCGGCATGATCCAGTCCCTTATTTCGGTACTGTTGGTGTTTGGAAGTAACAGGCTGTCAAGAAAACTAACAGGCAGCAGTCTTTATTAGGAAGTGAGAATAATGGGAAAAAGGGCCATAAGAAAAACCAGGGAAGACTATATCATCGATTTTATCATTTATCTGTTTCTTGGGATTATTTTTTTTGTAACCGCTTATCCCTTTTATCTCTCCATAGTGCTTTCATTTAATGAAGGGCTGGATGCCGCCAATGGGGGCATCTACTTATTTCCCCGGAAATTTACCTTGAGTAACTACCGGGGTTTTCTTAATGATGAGAAATGGATCTTGGCTATTGGGGTAACCGTTGTCCGTACCCTGCTGGGTACCACTGTTACCACCCTGTTTACCTGTATTGTAGCCTATGGCCTTGCCCAGGAAAACCTTGTAGGCCGCAGGGTGTATATGACTATAGCAATAGTCTGCCTGTATTTTTCAGGGGGGCTTATCCCTTATTACATGGTCTTAAGATCCCTTCACCTTATCAATTCTTTCCTTGTGTATATAATCCCCTCAGCCCTGAATCTGTTTTATGCCCTGGTGGCAATTTCATTTTTTCAAAGCCTTCCCAGAGAATTGCATGAATCGGCCATAATTGACGGCGCCGGGGAAATCCCCATTTTCTTTAAAATTATTCTTCCCCTGTCAAAACCGCTTTTGGCGACCATAGCAATTTTTACCGGCGTGGGACACTGGAATTCCTGGTTTGATTCGGCATTTTTTGTTCAGAATAAAAATCTCCGTACCCTTGGGTATCTTTTGATGGAAGTAATCAACCGAAGCAATTTGAATACCCGATCTCAGGAATCAATTATGGCCGTATCATCCGCGGTTGTTCTTACCCCCATGGCTGTGCAGGTAACAGCCATGGTAATTGCGGTTTTTCCCATAATGATCATTTATCCTTTTTTACAGAAATATTTTATTACCGGTCTTACGGTGGGATCGGTAAAGGGCTAAGCTGTTGTCCATGCGGGTATTGATCCTGGATGATGAATCCAACATTGTGAAGGGAATTTCCTTTATGATTGGTAAATTTAACCTGCCCCACAGTGAAGTATTTTCCATGACCGATCCTGAAGAAGCTCTTGCCCTGTTTCGGGAAAAGCCGGTGGATATTGCCCTGGTTGATATTGCCATGCCCGGCATGTCGGGACTTCAATTTATCGAAAAGGCGCGGATTTCATGATATCCATAATTCTGAAACAGGCAGACAAAAGCCGTCAAAACACATGTGGGACATTATTAATTATATCGGTGATAATATCGGAAACGATGTTTCCACCACCAGACTGGGAGATATTACCGGGCTCAATCCAAATTATTAAGGAGATGAATATAGGACTTCACAAATATGTGGAATCCCTGAGGTTAATGAAGGCCATGCAGATGCTTAAGGAAGACAGAAATGCCACCATGAGCAGGATAGCAGCAACATTGGGCTATTCCAACGAGCGCCAGTTTTTCAGGATTATGTTGAAGACTGGAATATGCCGGTTGCCGAACGGGTTGTTTCATTCAATATTGATATAAGGCCTCTTGTTGATTATGTACTGTCTAACAATGAATTATTGGATGATATTCGTATTTACAGCAGGCGTTCCAGGCGTATACCGCCTTATTATTTTATCAACGAATGGGATGAACGCTTTATCACGCAGGAGGCCATTGGTACATACCGACATATCCTTCCTTTCAGAGGAAGATATCCCCAATATTTTGATTCCCCTTTTTCTTTTGCTTGTTCTTTTCAGCTCTGCCATGCTCATCAGCTTCCGGCTGATAAGTGATGTACACCGGATGGAGCTTCGAAGCCGTGATGCCCGTTACTACGCCCTCTAGGCCCAGCTCATCCCCATTTTCTCCTCAATTCCCTGGAAAATATCAGGATGATAGCCCTCATGCAGCATGACGATGTAAGTTCCGGCCTGATTTACAAACTGGCCCGGATCATGAGCTACAACCTCAGGCAGAACAATCTTGTTTCTTCCCTGGCAAAAGAGATTGAGAATTGCCGGAATTATCTCGAGCTCTGCGTCATGCGCATGGGGGATAATTTTGGTTTTACCATCCAATGTCCTGATGAGTTGAAAGATTTTAACTGTCCCAAATTCCTGCTTCAGCCCATTGTAGAAAATGCGGTAGAACACGCTTTTGACTTTCATTCCGGTAAAAAAACGATCTCAATAACCGTACATAAGGATGAAAAGGGGATTACCGTCCTCGTGGCGGATAACGGATGTGGAATGAATCAGGAACAGCTTCTGGCCCTGCGGTCTTCGCTCATGGATTTCCGCGGAATAGATGGAGAAGAGCTGTCCGGGATGAGACACGGCATAGGCATCCTCAATGTCCATGAACGAATAAAAATATTTTATGGCGATGAATATGGTATTGATGTGGATAGTTCTGCCGGCGCCGGTTCTGTTTTCACCCTGAAACTTGGGTATGGTTTCCCTGAAAACCGGTAAATTTGTCGGTATTTTCTGGGCGTCAGCGTTTCCCTACAAGAGAAAATCCACTTGACAAGTTATACTTCAAGTAATACAATAAAATATGAAACTGGAAAACATCGAATGGGATGAAGCCAAAAACGAAAAGAATAAGCGTGATCACCATACCAGTTTCGAGGTTGCCCAGTATGTATTTGCGGACCCCAAAAGGATATAGCGTTTTGACCGCAGCGAGGGGAACACATCCGGCGAGGAACGCTGGCAAACCATAGGTAAAATTGGGTGCCTGTATTTCGTTGTATATACAGAGTGCGGAGAATCGAAGCGGCTTATATCAGCGCGTCCGGCAGAGCCGGGCGAAAGGAGATCATACAATGGCTATTATACAATCGACGGTAAGGGTTGGACAAAAGATACCTAAGGAAATACTCAAACAGGCCAAGGCGGAATATCGGGAGGCGAAGAGGTACCCGGTAGTCTACGATGAAGACAGCCCGGAATCCACCCCCGAAGCCCTGGATGAATTCGCGGCTATGGCGCGTGAACTCCGCAAAAAAAAGAGGGACATCAAACCCGTTATTGCCCTTCGGATATCAGCTGAAACCCTGGCAAAGTTTAAGTCCCTGGGACGCGGTTATACCGGAGTTATGGCGGATGTGCTGGACTATGCAGCAAAAAACCCGGAAATGCTTGCCAAGATTCAATAGGTTAGGGAATTATTGAATCGGCCCTGACCGCAGAGGAATTGGCGATCATTGTTTTTTCCCAGTTCCTTATTCCGTAAGAAATAGCCAACAAAGTAAAACAAAAACTAAGGCGCCGAACAGAATCGAACTGTTGCATAAAGGTTTTGCAGACCTGTAAGAATGTCGTATAACTCATTGTTGTATATAGAATTAGATGATTATACCTCTATGTTGCATACAAATATAATACAGTAAAAAGTCAAAAAAAGAATAAAGTCCGGGGCTCCGGAGTGTGTCACTTGGTATGGGGAGCGATGCGGGAATGTTTACTTTCCGCTGCGGCCATGGCGGGGACGGCGGCGCTGCGGCCCTGTGGAGTACCGGCGGCGGGCTTGAAACAGCGGCTTTCAAATTCCGCCAGCTTTTCGGCGCTTATGTCCCCGACAGCGTGAAAGTGCTTCATTTCTTCATGGAGGTGCTTATATATGGCGCTTTTGTACTTTCTCATTTTTCATTTTCCAGACACGGCCTCCAAAGGAACCGCGTCCGGGGCCAATACCCCGGCCTCCCGCATAGCCCGCTCCCGTGCTTCCATGCTGGGAAAATTAGCAGGACGGAATTCCGCGAGCTGTTCCGGGGTTAGCAAGGGGCAGTCCGGGTCATAAACATAGGGCCGTTTTTCCGCAGCTTCCAGCCGTCTATTTCGGGCTGCCTTTTCTTCAGGGGTTAATTCTATGCCATCCCTGCGGGTATGTGTTACGATTGCCATGATATATCCTCCGTTCAAAGGGCTCCGCTATGCGGACTGATATGATACGGGTTTTTTCTCCCCGTTCCGTATAAACAACAAAAAGAACCTTACCGGCAAGGCCCATTGTTTGCCAACGTTCTTCATTTTCGCTACTGTCATCATCCCGCCGGACCATCCGGAAGGGGTCATAAAAAACATCCTCGCCGTCAAATAATGATAATCCATGATCCCGGATATTATCCCGATCTTTCTCATCATCCCATTCGAACTCTATGTCCATTATAGTCTACCTTCCCCAAAAAAGGTAAATCCGGGGAATCGCCACGGCTATATTTCCTCGCCAAAATCTATAACAGCCTCCGCCATTAGTTTCTCGTCAAACGGGACGTTATACTGCAAACTAAACTGCGTCAAAATATCCTCCCGGTTCATATCCTGCAATTTGTTCCAAAAAGAATGGGGAAAATAGACCCAGTTGAACATCGGACCAAAGGTGACGCCTACCATGGGACAGCGCCTGCGTGCCCGTATGCTTTCCAGCCTATATTTTTCTGTCCATTTCGGGTTTAAATCCTCTTCTTGAATTTCTCTCCCAAGCAAGCCCTCAACACAATCAACGCACAAAAATAAGGCCGTGTTTCCTTTTGTAATTTTTGCCCATAGCTCATCTCTTAAAACTGCGAGCGGGGAATTTTTTACAACAACGCCATTGTACTCAACGTATGAGTAACTACCGCAAAAATCACATTTCGGTATTGATCGACACACACCTTTCATTTTTTTTCCAATGGACCCATCGTAAACATATTGTCCATTCCCATCCTTCCCTTTACACTTTGCTTTTGTAAAAAGTTCAACCATTCCATCATCGTCCATTATCTTTTCCTTGCTTTTGCCCTGGGTATAAAACTTGACGGGTCTTTGTGATATTCCCGGATGCGCCGTTCCGCCCTTTTGGTTTCTTCAGGAGTTGCCGGTTCTATCGTATAAAGCGGCTCGGCAAGCGCCGGCATGGTATCAATAGCGGCGTGTAGTTCCAGTTTCATGTTTATACATTCTCCGCCATTGCCTGCCGGAGTATTGAATTCATACGGGTTTGGTAGCCGTCCCCATCGCTTTTAAGCCATTCGATAATATCTGCGTCAAGCCGGACATAGACGGCTTTCTTTATCGGCTTAAAGTTTGCCATGTTTGGCCTATAGTGAGAGGGCTTGAATTGCTTCATTTGTTCCTCCGTTAATTCAGGAACGTCCGAAAAATCCGTGTTTTTGAACGCTAAGATTTCCTCAGCTATTCGATCTTTGGTAGTGTTCATTGTATAGCCTCTCCTCCGGCGGTTCAGCCCGCCGCGCCGATATAATTTGGGTGCTTCCATCCGGGTTATCAGTCGTTACTAAAAACAGAATAACCCGATCATTAAACTTTGCCAAAGTAATATACCTATCCTCTCCTAAGGAGGAATGGGCTTTATCGTAAAAATCTATTGAGTGAATATCCTCAAAGGCTGATACAATATCGCTTAAATAAAAGCCGTGTTTTTCTTTATTGTCCTGGTTCTTTTTTGGTGTCCATGTGAACATCGGCTTTTATCTCCGTATATATAGAAGTATATATACATTATGAATTCTTGTCAAGAGGAATTTAATAATTTTTGTAATATTTCAGGTACACCCGGGGGATGGTCACGGCTGGCCTTTCTCTACAGTAAGGCGCTTAGGGGCGTGAAGGTTTCCGGGTGTTCCCGGTATTCCTTTTCCCCATCGGCAATGATTTGTTTTTCCTCTGCGGTCAAGTCCGATTCAATAATAATCGGGTCAAACGAAAGGACGGTAAAAAGCGGCTTCAATGCTATCCCTTTACGCTGCGGCCTGGTCCAGTGCTTGCGGCCATGGCGGGGACGGATGCGGCGCGGCCATGAGGCGCGTCCGGTACTTCCTTGAAAGCGTCCTTTTCAAATTCCGCCATGCGCTCCGGCGTGATCATGCCATGCGCTAAAAAGCCCTTAAAATCTTCGTGCAAGGCTTCATAGTGTTTACTGCGGTATACCTTCATTGCCCTATCTCCTCTATACGGCCCTCTTGAATAAAGGCCCTTAATCCCTCATCGGTAAGCCCATCCAGGTAAAGCCCGGCGGATTCCTTATAAGTCCGCTTTTCCTTTGGGCTTATGTTTGCCCGGTCGGACTTGGCAAAAACATAGGCAAAGAAAAGCCGTTCATTCTTACGAAAAAACAGGATAACCCGATAGCCCCCGGCCTTTCCAGCCCCGGCGCGGGCAAGGCGTTTCTTGAATACCCCGCCCCCCAGGTCCGCTTCATACTCTCCCCGGTTTACCTCTGCGGCGGCGTCCAGTAATTCCGGGTTTGTGATCCCCTCTTTATCGGCCAGCCTGGTAAAGCTCTTTGTCTTAAATATACGCATAGTTCCCCGGCTTTGCCATGCCCAGGCTATATCTCCTCGCCGGTATCGTTGAGAACAAACCCTGCTTTGAATATGCAGTCTAGGACATCCGCGATTTTCCGCAGGTCTTTATCGGTAAAATTATCCCGCTTCATCCGGTTATACCAATTTGTTGTACTCATCCCCAAGCGCCGGGCAAGTTCAGCCTCTGGTATATTCCCCCGCTTTACCAATAGGATGCGGATTTTTTCGGCCATGCTCATAAATACCTCCATGCTTCAATATATCTTATAAATTATATTTCGGCAATAAAAAGTTGTAAATTATCAAAAATAAGTGATATTTCTACTTGACGTTATAATTTTATAGTGATATATTATAACTATAACGTGATTATGGAGGTACTGAAATGAATGAACTGAATCGGAAAGCAATGGTCTTGGGAAACAAGCTGGCCCCCCGGATGGGCGGGGACCGGAAGGCGGCCTTTGTCCAGGCCTGGCTCATCGTCAAGGCGGGCAGACTTACCCTCCCGGTCCGGGGCGTGTCCTTTGGTAACCGGCAAGAGGCCCTTTCCAGGCTTGCCGGGTACAATCCCTCCGATGTTTGGGCGGTGCTGGTACCGGAGCCGGAAAACCCGGTGGATCCCACGGCGGTCGCGGTGATGGTAGGCGTTCAGGGCGGCCGCGGGCTGTACCGGCTGGGGTATGTGCCCCGGACCATGGCACCGGTAGTGGCGGCCCTGGGGCGGCAACTTCCCCGCCTTGCGGTGGTAGACGGGACCAGCCGGGGAGCCCGGATCACTCTGGGGGCGTAAGGGGGGGAAG
>BOBW01000061.1 GCA_026002595.1 Spirochaetia bacterium
CCTTTATCGTCATTAAAATAAACTAAAAAGAATACTTGACCGATGCTGCCAGATATACATTATATCTATGAATAGATGAACGATCGGTATCCGAAACATTTAATGGATTACGTTCATCTCTAAAAACCACTGAACCGTAAACAGCCAAACGAGGCATAAAATAAAAAAGCCCCGATAGTCCAATATCAAGAAACAACCTGATATTTTGTTCTGAAACATAAAAACTACTTTTTCTGGAATCTATATACATCGTATAATCTAAATCAGGGTTTCTTCTCTGAATAAAAATATTTCCATATCCTTTAGGATAATACAACTTAAACCCTAAATACTGACTATTTCCACCAGTTCCAATACCCGCTCCCAGCCATTGCCCGCGATTAGTATGCCCTTGTGTAATAATATGATGGGCATAAAAAGTTGAATACCAAGGGATTAACCTGTCGTAATCCATAGAACATTCAAGGCTTGTAACTTCTAACAAAATTTCACCTTTGAGTATATTTGAAATAGATAGAGCTTTCTTAACTCCAAAGGTATATCCAGCAGTATGAAATGGGTATCGTAAAACAAAGTCTAAATTCGGGCTGAAATCATTCCGTCCCCATTCCAAATAAATATCAAGACCTACTACAGGCAGTAGATAATCAATAACAATGGACGCCCTTTGATCGTTTCTGTCACTTCCGGCATCTGTATCCATAAAAGGCCAGAGCAGGGTAAATATCGCTTTAGCATTCATATCATCCCATTTTGAAAGCATAATCCGGTTTAGACCTATGGATAAACCTTTTAAGACACCGGGGAAACTATACGCAATAGAAAATCCCGTAATGAGATTATGATCATTATCACTGTTATTATCAAAATAATTTGATTCCGACAAATACCCCCACCACGCACGGGTTTCTATATCGCCAAGATACCAATTAACCTTTGGAATCGTTATACGCTGCCGGCGAAGCCCAATATCCAGTTTTGGATATGAAGGGGCATTATTGGAATGTAATATCGGATTAATCTGAGCTGGTCCTAACCAGATTGGCTCTGTACCAAACCCTACGGTCAGTGTTTTCCATGTATAGCGGACTTCGCTGTCACCCCAATCCCAGGTAAAAAACGGTTCATCTCCAAAACGCTGGGGGGCATCAATACTAGGTACCCCGTAATATCCATATTTTCCAGCTTTACCGGTATAATTGGCATTAGTATTTGGATAATTTGGTGTGATATAATCAAACGCCGCATTCTGACTAAACGCCAATTGCGGCTTAAAGGTAAGTTCAACCCCGTAACCCTCAAACCGTATGCCCCCGGTAAGGCTTGTGTTAAAGCCCCGGCCCTGCCAGAGCGCCCCATCGTTCTGCCCATAGGGGGCGGCGGTATTAACGGACATGAACAGATCAGGCCCGTAGATCTTCATGAATACATCGCCGAACAGGCTGCGCTTTGTACCCAGGTTCTGCCCCTGCCAAGGATGCGCCGTATCATCGGGAATATCCCATGCCGAATCGGATAAGGTACGGTAATTGAGGTAGGACCGTTCTACGAGACCCTGTAGGGCGAGGAAATCGTAGTATTCCTCTTCAGCAGACTTGAGGGCTTCCTGGGCGGGAATACTTATTAAACAAATACCAAGCAATAGAACTAAAACGATAATTGCCCTTTTCATGTTTATCTATCTCCTGATGGCGGCTGGGCGGCAAAAATAGTCAATTTTAATTCTGCATCGTCCAGAAGCATATATTCCGGTTTAAGGGCAGATAATTTTTCGCTTTCGGTAAGAATAATCGGGACCCCTTCACCGCGTTTGTCCATAATGTAATTCCTCTGGCTGCCAGGGGCGTCTACATTCATGGGACAACGGGCAAGAAGTGAACTTAAAAGCTCGTTGCGCGAGGACTGACGTTCTGAAAGGCTATCAATGGTCATGGTATTGGGAATGGACCCCGGCGAGAATAATTCCAGACGGTCAGAAAAAATATGAAGACGTATTTTAGAACCGTAGATAGAGTAATCGCGGTGGGCCACGGCGTTTACTACGGATTCAAATACGGCATTCATGGAAAATTGAGGGGTTTCGATACGGTTCGGCGCTTTTGTGGCGAATACCCGTGTGTTGCGTTCAACAAATTTACAGGCTTCCTGTATTTGAATATCCAGGGGACCGGTGATGTCCTTTGCATCCAGTTGATGGAGGCTGTTCCGTTCAGTCCCTCCGTATAAAACGGCCTGAATAAAAGCGCCGGAAATAAAATTTTCAGGGTTATCGGATGCCATAAGGATACCGCTTACCGTTGGGTGTAAGTTTCCATCTTCGTCGTCAGAAATCAGTTTCATTTTTTTAAGGAATTCCTGATCATCCCTTGGGGAAATAAGGGTTTTAAAACGCTGCCACAGTTTTTGATTTAGATCTTCAAGCCTGGTATTGGTAACCATTTGTTCGTCAAAATGAATCAGCCGGGTTTGGCTTCTTTGCTGGAATAAGCGGGCAAGGGCATCGGTTTTCATCTGACGTTTTGAACTTCCAATACGGTAAAAATAACCTCCAGGACTTTGATGCACAAAGAGGCTTTTTGGTATATCAATTCGTATAATGAATTTTTCAGTTTCGCCGGGCAGGGGTACTGTCAATTTGCGGATAATACAATACAGAGGCGGTTCTATAAGATCATTGCAAATTTCCCGTATCCATGTTTCGGTTATGTCAAGTTTATCTTCCGGGATGCCCTGAATGGCCCTGCTTTTATCATCAACACCCAAAACAACAATTCCCGAATGGGCATTTGCCATGGCCGCAAGTTCATCGGCCATACTGCTGCGGAGCGGCCCTGAAATTCCATTCGCACCGAATTTGACGGATTTTAATTCAATCACGGAATCTTCGCCGAGGGTTATTTGTTTAAGCAGGTCTGCAATAGTTTCAAACATTAATTATCTTTTTCCTTGACTATTGCATCGGCCATTTTTACCATACAGTCTTTTCTGCAGAAGGCAATACCGTATTTAAGAATGTGTTGATACCCTTCTTGTTCGAGTTCATGTAGGTAGTTTTTTTCATCAATTTGCCGCAATGCTTCATCACATTTTGCGGATAATTCCTGCATATTTTGAGCAGCTTTTAGCTCAAAAACAACCGCTTTTCCTTTAGCGCTTACGTTTTTCATAAAAATATCGCTTCGTCCATTTCCTGATTCACGGTTTGATTTTACTAAATATCTTTTGGCCTTTGAAAGTACACCGGTTAAAAATCCGTGATAAAAGTTTTCCTGGCTGTCATAAAAACTTATAGAATCAACAAGTAATTCAGAAAGCTCGTCTTCAAACGTTTGCGCATCCCCTTCCAGCACCGCCGTGTATAACGGTGAGAGGTCTTGTTGCTCAATGGTTTCTTTAAACCATTCCTGTATTTTATTTCGATATATACAAAACAGTTCCTTGTTTGGAATCGTTAAACCTAAAACGAGATTGTCCTGGCTATCCGCTTGTTCGCTTGTTTTTTTCAAATACCCGGTAAAGAACAGAAAATTCCATATATTGTCGATATTTTTTTCAACTTCATCATAGGTAATGTCTTCATGTATTGTTTTTTTTATCGTTCCGCCGGAGATGAGTGTATCAATATCTGTTTTAGCCGCATCGTCTGCTTTGTCAATTAGGGTACGGACAATGGTGTTACTGCTCGTATTTGCCCAGTATGCACGCCATATTGAATTCTTATCAGCGCATAATTCGTTTATAACATTAAGTGTGCTCCATGGGTTATATACTTCTGAATTTCCAAACAAATAACCATCATACCACTCTTTTAGAATATTCGAGCATGATTCAAGATTATAATATTTTAGTATTTCCTCAACTTCATTTTGCGCAAAACCAAAATACTCTGAATAATTCTTATTTAATATCGAATTCACCGCGAGGTTATTCAGGCCGGTAAATATACTCTCTTTGGAAATGCGCAGACAGCCGGTAATTGCCGCAAACTCCAAAAACGGATTGTCCTTAAGCGCTGTTCCCAATAACGAGCGAATAAAATTGACCATATCATTGTAATACCCGTTCGACCATGATGCTTCAAGCGGCACATCGTATTCGTCAATTAAAATGATCGCTTTTTTTTCGTGGTGTATCGACAGACATTCAGACAGAAACTTGAGCGCGTTACCATATTCTTCTATATCGCCATTACCCCGCATTATACGCTCGTATTGTTCCTTTTTTTCGATAAGTTTCTCATTCTTTAATATATATTTATGCCGCCCGAATTCATCTGCAACACCATTTTTTAAAACAGTAAACGCCGATTCAAACAATTGCATCCGCGCGTCTTTAAAAGTGAGAAACACCACCGGATAACTGCCAATAAGGGTTGTATACTGCTCGCCTGCGCTCATAATTTTTAAGCCCTTAAATAAAGATGCCGCATCTTTGCCGGTAGTTTCGCGGGTGTCTTCAAAGAAACATTGTAACATACGCATATTAAGGGTTTTGCCAAAACGGCGGGGACGGGTGAACAGGTTCACCTCAGCATCTTTATCAAGGATTTCTTTAATGAGCAAGGTTTTATCAACATAGTAATAGCCTTTTTCTATCATTTTGTCGAAAAAACTAATGCCGATAGGTAATGGTTTTATGCCGGTTTCAATCATATAAAACTAAATTTTCCCTGTTTATCATTATTTTGCCGGACGCGGAATTCTGGCAATGAACTGTTCACCGGCAACATCATTAAAGAGCTCAATGTCGCTCTGGTTTTCAAAGGCCCTTCTTAACCCTGAGCCAAGACCGCTGTAGGGCAGGGTATGCGCGCTAAACAGGGCAATCTGATTATTGCGTATAACAGGATTCCCGTATTTTATTTCGTCAACCGTAAGGCTGTTCGGCAATTTTCCCGGGCTTATTATTTCTATACGGTTATCAAAAATAAGCAGGCGAACCGGTGAGTTTTTAAAATAGTCCCGGTGAATCAGGGCATTTTGCAGAATTTCTATTAATGCTATTTCTGAAATCTCCAAAATCCCGATTGTGTTAAAATCCCTGCCCTTTTGTAAATGCATCAGGCTTGACTTTAAATAATTCATGCTCTGTTTAAAAATTTCCGGGATTGTTCCTTTTAGATCTTCAGGCTTATTTATATAATTATTCCCGCCTATATCATTTCCGATATACGAAACCGTTTTTACGGTAAATGCCGGCTTAATTGCTTGAGGTTCACGTCCAAAAAATAATAATCCGGCCAGGGTCAACCGGTCATTGCGCAGTACATCCAGTCTGTTCTTGATATTGTTGTCATTGAATTCTTCAATCAATTGATTGGTATCTTGAGGTACATCGCCAAAAAAATCAAGATCCACAGAAAGGCGGTGCCCAATCTGCAGTGCTAAAGCAGTTCCGCCCGCAAGCCTGGTATTTCTTAATGCTTCGAGTGTCTGTAGTTTTCTCAATAATTCCAATGTATGTTTTTCGAGTGTATCTGTTTGTAACATCTGAATTGATCCTCGGGGGTAAGGGTTACGGTACTTATAAAAGCCAGGGCCTGGGGTGACAGGCTGCGTATCCCAAGCGCTATTTCCCTTAATTTATCCATACCATAATAGGTTCGAATAAAAAGCCAGTCATTCATTTGGCCGTTATTCAGAACACGCTCAACAATATATGGCGCATGTCTTTCCATGTCCAAGTCAGCCAAATCAATATCCCAGAATAGATTCGGAGAGAAGTTGGTAACCGGTATATCGACTGTCATAGTTTTACCGCTGTTTGGGGCTTTGCGGCAAAAATAGTCAATTTTAGCTCCGCATCATCCAGAAGCTTATAGTCCGGTTTAAGGGCTGATAATTTTTCGCTTTCGGTAATAATGATGGGGACTCCTTCGCCGCGTTTATCCATAATGTATTCCCGCTGACTGCCAGGGGCGTCTACATTCATTGGGCATCGGGCAAGGAGTGAACTTAACAGTTCGTTGCGCGAGGACTGCCGTTCAGAAAGGCTGTCGATAGTCATGGTGTTTGGTATGGAGCCGGGTGAGAATATTTCCAGACGGTCGGAGAAAACATGGAGCCGTATTTTTGAACCGTAGATTGAATAATCCCGGTGAGCCACGGCATTTACGATGGCTTCAAATACGGCATTCATGGAAAATTGAGGGGTTTCGATACGGTTCGGCGCTTTGGTGGCAAATACCCGTGTGTTGCGTTCAACAAATTTGCATGCTTCCTGTATTTGAATATCCAGGGGACCGGTGATGTCCTTTGCATCCAGTTGATGGAGGCTGTTCCGTTCAGTCCCTCCGTATAAAACAGCCTGAATAAAAGCGCCGGAAATAAAATTTTCAGGGTTATCGGATGCCATAAGGATGCCGCTTACCGTTGGGTGTAAGTTTCCATCTTCGTCGTCAGAAATCAGTTTCATTTTTTTAATGAATCAGCCGGGTTTGGCTTCTTTGCTGGAATAACCGGGCAAGGGCATCGGTTTTCATTAAATACTACGCCCCGTCCGCCATTTTTCTAAAGGATTCATTTTTATTATACAGCTCTTCATAAGTGCCGGAATCAATAATAATCCCTTTATCCATCATGTAAATTACGTCGCAGTTTTTAACCGTGGTGATACGGTGGGCAATCATGAGGATCGTTTTTTTGTGGCCGAGGTTTTTTATCGCGTCCATGATTGCGTTTTCGGTCAGGCTGTCAAGGGCGCTGGTGGCTTCGTCAAGGATCAGGACGGAAGGGTCGTGATAGATTGCCCGGGCAATGCCGACGCGCTGGCGCTGGCCGCCTGACAGCCTGATGCCCCGCTCGCCGATTATGGTGTTGTATCCCTCTTTCAGTTCGGTCACAACAAAATCATGGATGTTTGCCAGTTTTGCGGCGTTCATGACCGCTTCATCATCAATTTTTGCGGGATCAATGCCAAAGGCGATATTGTTACGGATAGTGTCGTCGGTAAGATAGATCGATTGGGGAACATACCCAAGATTTTTTTGCCAGTTTTTCCGGTTGGTATCGTTTATTTCCGTGTTATCAATAAAGAGTTTTCCGCTCTGCGCTTCCAGTAATCCCAGAATAATGTCCACCATGGTTGTTTTACCGCAGCCCGTGGCGCCGACCAGGGCAACGGAAGTATTGGAAGCAATGCACAGGCTTTGATTCTTGATGATGTTCTTTTCGGTATTGGGATAGGAAAAAATGATGTTTTCAAGTTTTATCGCGGAATGAAAATCCATCCGGGGGGTGTTTTCGGAACTTAACGCGGCCCCTTCGGGGAGGGTTTTAAAATCCCGGTACAGGTTTTCTACGATGGAAAAATTATATTTAATACTGGCAAAGGCCCGGAACATTCTTTGCAATAAGGGCAGGAGCCGGTATGCGCCGAATGCGTAGACGGTTAATACGGGAAGGAAGCTTTCGATTGTGGCTCCTGAATGTATCAGGATAACGATGACCCCGATTATGCCGCCGATGGCAATGGTTTCAATCAGGTGTTTGGGGAGATCATTGATAACTTCACTGGCGGCGTCGCTCTGTGCGGATTTTTGGGAAGGCCCTGAAAAGAAATTCAGAAAGACATGCTCTTTGCCAAGGATTTTTATATCCTTGATGCCGCCGAATATTTCATTAACGTATTTATGTTTCAGAGCATTCTGAACGGTTCGCTCGGCGCCTTTCCGGGCAAGGATTTTTCTTACCATAAAAAAGATGATAACATAGGAAAACCCCAGGACCGCACTGACAATAAGCGCCAGCAGCGGGTTAATAACGATCAGCAAAATAAATATGGACAGGGAAATTATCGAGCCTGAGATAAGCTGCAACAGGGCAAGGAGCACATTACTGACAAAATTGCCCACATCGCCTAAAATATTCCGTGATAATTCTGAAGTTTTCGCGTTCAGGTAGAAAACATAGGGCTGCCGCAAGTATTTCTCCAGAAGGCGCATGGCGATTGAATGGCGCCGGTTGTTGGAATAACGCTGTATAACAAGGTTGATGCCCGCAAGACAAAAATTGCTGAGAGCCAAAACGATGACTACCGCTATGCCGAAGGCGACGATAAACCGGCTGTCCGAGGTAAAATTAAAATAGGTATAAACGCTGTTTAAGTAGGTGTTGGTATGGATCATTTGCGGGTTTGATACCACCGCAATAAAGGGACCGAGTGAACCGATGCCGACCAGTTCAATGAATCCCATCACAAGG
Source organism: Spirochaetia bacterium (assembly GCA_026002595.1). GTDB lineage: Bacteria > Spirochaetota > Spirochaetia > Treponematales > Breznakiellaceae > BNUT01. The sequence continues at coordinate 8,202 of BOBW01000061.1, forward strand.
AGGAGTATCAGCACCAAAACAAGGCGGCGCCTTTCGGCGGCGGTGAGTAATGCGGGAATTAATCTAAAGTTCATCTGTTTTAAAATACTCCGTAAACCATTCCGCAAAATTTTTAAGCCCTTCGGCAATACCTGTGCGGGGTTTCCAGTCCAGGTCCTGCCGGGTGTCTTCTATGTCCGCCTCGGTGGCGGGCACATCACCTTCCTGCATGGGCAGGTACTTTTTTATTGCTTCTTTTCCCAGGGCTCCTTCCAGTGTTTCAATAAAGAATTGCAGCTTTTCCGAATGGTTATTTCCAAGGTTGTAAATTTTATAGGGCGCGGAGGAAAGGGAAGGATCAGGGTTGAGGGGATCAAAAAGGGGAGAGGGAAGGGGGATATGATCCGATGCTTTCAGGATTCCTTCAACGATATCATCAATATAGGTAAAATCCCTGAACATTTCCCCCTTGTTGTAGATTTCTATTGGTTCGCCCTTCATGATGGCACGGGAAAATTTATAGTAGGCCATGTCGGGCCGGCCCCAGGGGCCGTAGACGGTGAAAAAACGCAGACCCGTTGCGGGGATATTAAAAAGATGGGAATAGGTGTGGGCCATAAGTTCATTGGACCGCTTGGTGGCCGCGTAGAGGCTTACGGGATGGTCCGCCCCGTCATGCACGGAAAAGGGGCGGCGGGCGTTCATCCCGTACACGGAAGAGCTGGATGCGTATACCAGATGGGGGACGGCAAGGGATCGGCATAACTCAAGGATGTTGAGAAAGGCGCTGATGTTGGAACTGATATAGGCGTCAGGATTTTGCAGGCTGTAACGGACACCGGCCTGGGCTGCCAGATGGATGATCCGGCCGATGGGACCGTGTTTCAGGATAAATCCCTTGACGGCATCCTTAAGCTTGTCCTTTTCTTCGATCCGCAGTTGTATAAATTGAAAATTTTTAAAAGCGCCGCTTTCGGCAATTTCCCCGTACCGGAGCTTATCGGTTTGTATTCCCAGCTTTTTTAAACGGTCCTGTTTAAGGGAAACCGCGTAGTAATCGTTTATTGAATCGATGCCAAGTACCTGCTGCCCCTGTGCAAGCAGTTTTTGGGTTACATGGAAGCCGATAAAACCTGCGGCGCCGGTTACGATATAATTCATCCGTTAATTACTTCCCTATCCCGAAATACTTAAGGCCCGCTTCTTCAACTTCTTCCTGTTTATACACGTTCCGCAGATCAAAGAAGTAGGGGAGGGTGAGCAAATCCTTTACCCGGAGGATGTCAAGGTTGCGGAACTGGTTCCATTCGGTAAGGAGTACCAGTGCGCTTGCACCATTAAGGGCATCGTATTCATCTTTTGCAAAGAAGACCGCGTCCTTTATTGACCCAAGCCGCCAGACCGCTTCCTTCATTGCGGCGGGATCGTATGCGCGGATTTTTGCGCCCCGCTTTACCAGGCCTTCGCAGATGGTGATGGCCGGGGAATCCCGCATGTCGTCGGTGTTGGGTTTGTAGGCCAGCCCCAGGACGGCAATGGTTTTGCCCTTAAGCCCACCGGCGCCGCCAAAAGCATTTTCGATCTTGTCAACCATGCGGAGTTTCTGGAGCCGGTTGGTTTCGATGGTGGTTTCCACGATCCGCTGTATTTCCCCGCTGTCCCGGCCGATGCGGGCCAGGGCCTGGGTATCCTTGGGGAAGCAGGAGCCGCCGTAGCCCGGGCCAGGGTGGAGGAACTTGCCCCCGATGCGGCCGTCCCGGCCCATTGCTTTTGCCACGTCCTGCACATTGGCGCCCACCTTTTCGCAGAGGTTCGCAATCTCGTTGATAAAGGTTATTTTGACCGCCAGAAACGCGTTGGATGCGTATTTTATCATTTCCGCGGTTTCAAGGTTTGTTTCAATGTAGGGGGTTTCGTTAATATAGAGGGCCCGGTAAACATCTTTCATGATCTTCCGGGCCTGTTCGCTTTCGCTGCCGATAACGACCCGGTCGGGGTGGGTAAAGTCCTGCACCGCCGAACCTTCCCTCAGGAATTCGGGATTGGAAACCACATCAAAGGGAACCGTAATACCGCGTTTATCCAGTTCTTCCTGTATCCAGCCCGCCACCTTCCGGGCGGTGCCGATGGGTACGGTGCTTTTGTCAACGATGACGGTGTGTTT
>BOBW01000062.1 GCA_026002595.1 Spirochaetia bacterium
TTAATCTGCCGGGTGAGATTAACATCATACTGGTTGTTTGCTAAGAGAGAAGAAACATAGTGGTAAAGCAAAAAAACTGCACATAACATACGGTTTGCGGTTCGGGGCTAAAGCCCCTCCGGGTTCCGTTCGCCTAGGTCAGTCGCTGCGCTCCTTCCCACGGCTCACTCCACCCACATTTTTGTGGCCCTGGTCTTGCTACGCAAGCCCTTATTCGGGCCACAAAAACGTCGCAAACCTTTCACGTTATGTGCAATGCGCCCTAAGGCTATAAAAATAATAAAAAAATTAAGAATATTTATAAAAATGCTTGACAAAAGTAAATTTAAACGATACAGTGATGATAACGTATGTTTTTTATATGCCTGCGGAGGCTTTAAACACTGCAAAGGAGACGTCATGAAAAAGATGAATTTGGCAAAAATGTTTTTTGTTGGGGTTTTCATTGTTGTCGTATGTGCAGGAATTTATGCGCAGTCGTCAAATAACGAACAGCGAATTATGGGTACATGGACAGGTAACTTTGATCTTTGGGGTATATACGGCAGAGATGGCTTGACAGTTTTACGGTTGTTTTTAATTCTGATGGTACTGGGAGATGGGGGCCGGATGGTGAAAATTTTACATATGGAATTTCTTCCAATAAAATAATAATTTATTACAGACGGTTCAATGCGGTGGTTTACGATTATTATTTTTCATCCAATGGGACATTGTTTCTTTATAAATTGGATTTTGATGCGGCTGCTTCCCAAGAAGCAGGGATGATAATAATTGGGCAGAGTCTATATGCCTTACGGAAAGGAAACTAAAAGACAGGCAAACAATTCCGCATTCCTCTTTTTACGTCGCTTATGATGTAAAAAGATTACAGATTAGCAAAATAATGTGATAATGGAGTACGGGCGCACTGCACATAACATACGCTATACGCTGCGCCGCAGTAGCGGCTTGGCCTACGAAAAAACGCAGTCGGCCTTTGGCCTTTGTGCGTTTTTTCTCCGGCACATTTTTGTGCCCCTGGAAACCTACGGTTTCCTTATTCGGGGCACAAAAACGTCGTATAGCTTTCACGTTATACGCAATTTTTTTTACCCCGCCTTAGTCGTCGCAGGCGCCCTTCATGGCGCCTGAAATTTTCAGTTTTTTAATAAAGAATTATGTAAAGCGGCTTCGCCGCTAATTGGAATAATACATCATGCATAGGAAATAAAAAATAAGCCCGGTCTATTATAAAACCGGGCCGAGGTGTCATCTGGTAATAGGCCCAAATGCATTGCCTTGTGACTATCAATTACCAATACTTTGAGTAATATCGGTTCGCAAGGTTTCTACAGCCCTAGTGTCAAAACCACTTATCCAATATTTCCCATTCGAAGTTTCTGCCTCTACTTTGAGTATCAACTGGGTTCGGCTAGGGTTAAAATTACAAATAACACGCACTCTGTACGTTTCAATGGTGTTACCTGTATCGTTCCATTGGTAATTCCATGTCGTACGTATATACCCAACTTCTGGTTGTAACGTGTCCGAATTAAAGCCATGCCTGTTAAGAATAAAGGAAACTTCACGAAAAGCTCGATCAAAGTCTAGCCCGTCACGTAGTAAAACAGTGGTATCACCGGCAGTACCTTTTTGGAAACTTTTTGGAGCACTTGCGCACCCAACAACCGTCATTCCGAATACCAGCACCATTACCAGCATTCCTCCAAGAAAAACATTCTTCCTCATTTCACTCTACCTTTACGTTTAAAGTCCGCATGACTTTTGTATATATCCACCGGGCAACGCCCGTCTGGGAGCCAATATTGTAGAATCCCACAATTTCTAACCTTTGTGTATGAAATTTCATACATTTTCAGTCTTTGGCCGTGGAATTTTGGGGTGTCTATATCTCTTGACCCCTCATATTGTTAATATTTTACAATCTATATTATTACGTGTCAATACTTTAATGCTCCTTTGTATGATTATTTTAAATATGAAGGTGAAAAAGTCGGATTTACGTCAAATTTTGGCCGTAAATCTCAAAACACAACGTAATATGCTCGGTCTTTCACAGGAAAAGTTGGCGGAAATGGCGAGTTTGTCATGGCAGACCGTAAATAGCATTGAATGTCAGCGGACATGGGTTAGCGATAATACACTTGAAAATCTTGCGGAAGCCCTCAAAATTGAGACTTTTCAATTATTATTGCCAATAGAAACCGTTCAGCCTTCGGCTATTAGTTCCAATGAAGCCCTAAGGAAGCTCAACAAGGTTAAACGGGCATTTGACGATTCATTCAATGAAATCTTGAATTCGGTTAAATAAACCCCATCCCGTCTCCCTTGTTTCATTTGCAATACAATTGTATACTATAAAATAGTAATGGCTCAGGAGGGTACTATGCTGGCATTTCAAGGTTATTTTCAGTCGGGACGGTTTGTAACCGATACCCCTGTTCAAATCCCCGAAAGAAAGAAAACCATCGTCACGGTATTAGATGAGAACGTGGACGAGGCCAGGGAACGAAAAGCGTATCAAATGTTATGGGACGAAATAATAGATGAAATAGAAAACTCCGATGAAATGCTTGAAGGTGAGCCGGAACGATTACACTTCAGAAGTCCGGAAGAGATAGAAGCTCTATGACAACCTACGCTCTTGATACTAATATCGTTTCCTATTTTCTCAAAAAGGACGCAGTAATTGTCGCACGGATGCGGCTGGAAAACAGCAAGGGAAACCAATTTGTCATTCCCCCAACGGTTTATTTTGAAATCAATAATTGGCTTTTGAGAAACAATTCAAAAAACAAGATGGCAACATTTGAGAAAATGTATTTTGCTCAAGGTATTGGTGTTATTGATAAAATTGTTTTGGACATTGCTTCAACGGTAAAGTTAAAAATGCAAAAACAGGGTCAGGGTATTGAGGATGATGATCTGTTCATTGCGGCCTATTGTATGAAGCATAACTTGCCTCTTGTTACCAATAATATAGATCATTTTAAAAATGTAGAAGGTTTAAATATTTTAAATTGGGTTAAATAGATAGTGTTATTTTAGTAATGGTATAAATGGATAGTAGATAAAATAATATGGTATAAAAAATAGAATAAGAGCATTAGTGTAACGGTCCCTGCCATCCATGGCAGGGACCGAGTTATGAAGAGGGGTAAAAAAAACTGCGTATAACATACGGTTTGCGGTTCGGGGCTAAAGCCCCTCCGGGTTCCATTCGCCTAGGTCAGTCGCTGCGCTCCTTCCCACGGCTCATTCCACCCACATTTTGCCCGCCCTGCAAATGCTTCGCATTTGCTTATTCGGGCGGCCAAAACGTCGCAAACCTTTTACGTTAGGCGAAATTTTTCCCGAACTTATTTAAGAAGATGCACCGCCATCCTTGGCGGTGCAAAGAAACGGCTTGACAATATTTTAAAAGTATGTGAATATATTGAGAAGGAGTTTTTATGGAATACGATTTTATGGGACAATTAACATTCAAGGATTATGTGCAATTTAATAAGATACATATAAAAAAGACATTTATAGGGAAATTTCGAATAATTGTTTATGTGGGTCTAATAGTATTTGTTATAATATCAGAATGGTCTGATATAAAATTTCTATGGGAAAATGATCCTTTAAAATTACTCTCCGTATTTCTACTGCCATTGATCATAACATTCGGAATTATTTTGTTAATAAATAATTTTGTAACGCCATTGATATATAAACGGCATTATAAATCAAATAGTACCGGAAATGAAATAAAACATTTTAAGATAACACAAGAAACAATTTCAATAAACGGCGATAGTGAAAATCGGACATTAACAAAAGAAAAAATAAATAGAATACTATTTGATAAAGATTCTATATATATTTATACAGCATTAACTGCGGGGCATGTTATAAAGAAACACTATCTAAATAACGAAAATGAATTTAATGAATTGGTAAAATTCATTAAGGAGAATTATATGAAAACAAAATAAAGAGCCCGCCGCGCATCCGTGCACGGCGCTTCGTAGCGGGAAAAACTTCGCCTAACATACGCTATACGCTGCGCCGCAGTAGCGGCTTGGCCTACGAAAAAACGCAGTCGGCCTTTGGCCTTTGTGCGTTTTTTCTCCGGCACATTTTTGCGGTTGCTGGAAACCTGCGGTTTCCTTTATCGCAACCGCAAAAACGTCGTATAGCTTTCACGTTATGTGCAATGTGCCCTAAGATTTGTAGGAAAATTATGTAAATAATAATATAAAACGGTTGTTGACAAAATAAGAATAAGTGTATAATAATAGTTACATATTTAGGAGGAATCAGAGCGAATGGACTCAAATGAAATAAGTTTTGAAGAATTTTTTTATCCATTTAGTTGGAAAAGGCCCTTGGTATATGTTATTCTCTGTGTTGCAATAGGTCTTTATATTTATCTCTTTTTTATTCATCATGACACTGAGGTTTTTGGTGTGATGGAGCGATCAAAAAGGTCAAAACTTTTAGCAGTATTTGTTACAATGACACTTGTTTTTTTTAGTTTTCGCCTCTCTCATTTTGTAGAGTCGATTGAATCACTTTTTCTCCGAGGCCTATTATTGTTAGGGACTTTTTTCCTTATAACGATATTTATAACATTTAACGAATGGAGATACAATACATATGATACTCATGAATTGCGTACCTATGTGCGGGTATTCCCTTTCAAAAGCAGTCCTTATTTTGATATAACAAAACAATTTGTATACAGTAATATCAAGGCTATTACATCTAGCCCCGGTAACGACACAGGTGCATTATATTTTAAATTTAATGATGGACGGCAGATAAGTTTGGATGTAAACAGTATTCCCATGAAATCAAAACATATGTTCTATCAAACATTATACAAAGAATGTGATTGGCTTCGAGATGATATTGTAAGAGAAGTTGGGTCTATTGAAAAAATAGAAAAATATGCTGAGGGGGAAAATGAAGAAACGATGTCTGATTTATTTTTTCTTCTTTTTGACATTTTTGCTTCCCTTGTGGAATGTATATGTTTAATATTATACACATTAAAAATTAAAATATAATAATGGGGTACGGGCACACTGCACATAACATACGCTATACGCTGCGCCGCAGTAGCGGCTTGGCCTACGAAAAAACGCAGTCGGCCTATGGCCTTTGTGCGTTTTTTCTCCGGCACATTTTTGCAGTTGCTGGAAACCTACGGTTTCCTTTATCGCAACCGCAAAAACGTCGTATAGCTTTCACGTTATATGACATGGGGGCTAAACTGGTTGGAAATTATAAAAAACAATTGACAAAATAAAATATATCAATTATCCTATATTTAAATGGATGCCAAATTGTTTGGGAAAAAACCAAAAGAACCGATAAAATATATATTTGAAGATATAATTAATAAAAAAAGTGTCTTTTATAAAGGCGGTAATCTTATATTCTTTGGTGATATTTTTGGTGGGCGTTACGGCGAAAATATTCTTCAAATAATTGACTTCAAATATGATAAAACACAAGAAGAACTATGCATTCATTTCAATTTAGGGGAAATTTGTACTATAACTAATCCTAAAGATATAATATATACAGATGCATTTATTATAAATGATGCTTCCAGGATAATTTGGGAATATTATTATTATGGCAAGGAAAAAACAGTTGAAAATCTTAATAAATGTGTATATGATAAAATAGATACGGGAACAGTTTCGAAGATAGAATATGGTAATTTAGCACCAGCAAATAATAAAGTAACTTTTGATACAAAAGAACCGGCGTTCCAATTTTGTTAAATTTATATATTTTTATAATGAATTAATAAATAATGGAATAAAAATGGGGTACGCCCCCACGTCATATAACATACGGTTTGCGGTTCGTCGCTTCGCTCCTCCGGGTTCCGTTCGGCTAGGTCGCCTAAAGGCTCCCACGCCTCACTCCACCCACATTTTTTGCGGCGCTGGAACGCTTCGCGTTCCTTTATCGCGCCGCAAAAAACGTCGCAAACCTTTCACGTTATGTGCCATAAACCCTAAACTTTTTTAAAAATATTGGGAAATAATATAAAAAGGACTTGATCAAATAATATTTTTGTATTATTCTGAGATAATATTATAGATAAAGGATACTTGTTATATAAATGCTTTTTACAATTTTATTAATAATTTTACTGATACCATCGCTTGGAATTATTGTATGGTTTTTTGTCAGTACGAAACTGGCATTTGATAAATTTAACGGGTTAGATAAAAACACCCAGGAAAAATTATTACAAATAGATTATTATATGAGGTTTGTCCGTGAATTATCAAATGAGGAATTAGAAAAATTGGGTAAATTATCCGATGAGGAAATAAGGGAATACAAAAGTACAGAAGATATAAGTAATTATATAAAAAAGATAAAGGAAAATAGATTGGATAAAAATATTTTAAGGCAAAAAATGGGGAAAGGAATGGAAAATGGGAGAAAAATCAATAATAATGATACAAAATATACATAAATGGAGGACGGGTTTACGGCACATAACATGCGCTATACGCTTCGCCCCTTCGGGGCTCGGCCTACGAAAAAACGCAGTCGGCCTTTGGCCTTTGTGCGTTTTTTCTCCGGCACATTTTTGCGGTTGCTGGAAACCTGCGGTTTCCTTTATCGCAACCGCAAAAACGTCGTATAGCTTTCACGTTATGCGAAATTTGGGCTGACGCTGTTGTAAAAATAAAGTACTTGAATAAATAAAAAAATAACTATAAGATAAAACTATAGATTTAAGGAGGCCTAAAATGGAGTATAAAATGAGCATTTCATCAAGAGTATTATATTCTGTTATTATGTTTTATACACTAATATTAACAATTGGTTCACCATTATCTATAATAATAGAATATAAAAATGGATTTAGTAAAACAGAAGACATAAAATTATTCATAATAGTGTTTTTAGTTATGGGAATATTTTCAGCAATAATATTTATATATTGTTTAATGTTATTGATTCATTATAAAATAATTGTTGAAGAATATAATATAATAATTAATGGTGCATTTGGTAAAAAAATAATAGATTTAAAATTATATAATACATTTAGTCATATTTGGTTGCTTCGTTTTCCTGATATTATAAGAATTAAATCAGATAATGGAAAAAATAAACCAGTAAATATTTTATGTATATTTAAGGAAGAAGAAACGTTGGAAAAATATATACAAAAAAAATTAGATGCTAATAAATATAAATGGTATTATGAAAAAATAAATGAGAATAAAAAGAATGAAGACAGCCCAAACTTCGCATAACATACGCTATACGCTGCGCCGCAGTAGCGGCTTGGCCTACGAAAAAACGCAGTCGGCCTGCGGCCTTAGTGCGTTTTTTCTCCGGCACATTTTTGCAGTTGCTGGAAACCTACGGTTTCCTTTATCGCAACTGCAAAAACGTCGTATAGCTTTCACGTTATATGCAATACCGCCCTAAGATTTATGTAAAATATTATAAAAAAATATTGACAAAAATACAAAACATGGGTAATATAAAGAAATGAATATGAATAAAGCAGTTATGCTTTTTTTATTAACTCTGACGGGTAGTGTTAGTAATATATTTTGTCAATCCTCTTATTATACTCATTGGTATAATTTTTATAATGAAGAATATATTGATTTTCACACTTACGGAATTGTTAAATTAAAAGAATTTTATGGACCGCCTAACTTTGGAGAAACACCAAGTATTGATAAAATTGAATATCATTACGTTTTTATATTATTAGAACCTATAACATTTAAAAAAGAATTGGAAATAGTGACAGTAGAAGAGATACAATTAATATTTCCTAATGGTATAAAAAAAGAAATTGAAGATGGTGGGGGATATATTATTGAGGGTAGATTGTTTTTTGCAGAAACTGGACATCATCATACGCCTGTAATACTAATTGTGAATAGAATTGCAGTGAATGGGTAAAAAAATAATTATAAAAAATGGTGTACGGGCGGTACTGCATATAACATACGCTATACGCTGCGCCGCAGTAGCGGCTTGGCCTACGAAAAACCCCAGTCGGCGCAGTAGCGCCTTTATGGGGTTTTTCTCCGGCACATTTTTATGGCCCTGGAAACCTACGGTTTCCTTATTCGGGCCATAAAAACGTCGTATAGCTTTCACGTTATGTGCAATACGCCCTAAAATTTGTTGAAAATATATTGACAAATACCAAAATATATTGTAGAAATTATTAGGAGGACGGATAATAATGAAAATTATAATATTAATAGGATTTTGTTTGTTTATTATAATAATATTTTTTAGTTGTACTGTAATGACTTATTATGAGGATATAAAAAATAAAGATTCATCATTTTTTGATGATGAAATCACCAGCGATGGACTAAAAATTACAATTACACATTTATTACAAGCAGGACCTTTGTGGCTACCAGGACACGATTTTTTAATGCATCTAAAGTTTCCAGATATACAGGAAAATTTTCAAATGATAACGGTTTCTTTTGATATTTATACAATAAACGGAAAGATTATTGAACCAGTAGCAGATGGAACAGATATTGCTAGTGGAGATAAACTCAAGGGTTATAAATATTCAATATTCTTTCCAAAGAAAATAAAAGAAAAAATAGGACTGAAATTTTATTACAATGGAGAATATTATGAATATTCACGTGAGGTAGAACTAATAGGTAAAGGTGATAGAATATGGTAGCTTAATGTAAAAAGTATAATAAATATGGGGACGGGCGTACTGCACATAACATACGGTTTGCGGTTCGGGGCTAAAGCCCCTCCGGGTTCCGTTCGCCTAGGTCAGTCGCTACGCTCCTTCCCACGGCTCACTCCACCCACATTTTTTGCGGCGCTGGAACGCTTCGCGTTCCTTTATCGCGCCGCAAAAAACGTCGCAAACCTTTCACGTTATGCGAAATTTTTTGGCCCAATCTGTTGTAAAAATGGAAAATTTGGTCAAAGTGTATACTTTTTTATAACTATTGACATTTATTGAATAATAGCCTATGATAAATTTATGGAGATATTATTGGATGCCAGTGCAATAATGGCTGTTATTATAGAGGAGCCCGAAAAGGAACAGGTTATAAACATTACAAAAAATGTGACTATAATCTCTCCAAGTATGGTACCCTTTGAAATTGCAAATGGTTTAAGCAAAATGACGAAGAGGAAAATAATTGATAAAAATAGGATGATAAATGCCTTTGAATATTTTAAGAGGATACCTATAAAAATAATAGAAACAGATATTAAGAAGGCATTAGAAATTGCAGGGGATTATAATATTTATGCATACGATGCCTTTTATTTGGAATCGGCAAAAAGATTAGGTTTACCGTTATTGACTTTTGATGGTAATATGGCAAGAATTGGAAAAGAAATAGGTCTTACTATTTTAGGAGGAAAAGATGCAGGTGTTTGATTATAGTGATTTTACACAAAATATAACAAAAGTATTTAATACTGCGTTAGTTGACGAAGTAATTATAAACTATAACGATGGAAATAGTTATAAATTACTTCCAATAGATAATGAAAATATTAAAGGAAAATCACCGCTTGAGGATATTCCCTCTATAAAAGCAGATATTACTACACAGGAAATTGTAGAAATATTAAGAGAATGTAGAGCTGGAATATAAAAAATAATTGTAAGGGCCAAAAAACATCGCATAACATACGGTTTGCGGTTCGGGGCTAAAGCCCCTCCGGGTTCCGTTCGCCTAGGTCAGTCGCTGCGCTCCTTCCCACGGCTCACTCCACCCACATTTTTGTTGCCCTGGTCTTTGCTTCGCAAAGCCCTTATTCGGGCAACAAAAACGTCGCAAACC
>BOBW01000063.1 GCA_026002595.1 Spirochaetia bacterium
TTGTTCCATTTTGATTTGTCCGCAGGCACTGCCCCAGCACAGCGGCTTTCAGCGCAGGATTGGGATTGAATTCAATTTTCAGCCGGCTGCCTGAGGCGATGGAAGAATTGGTTTGTATGCCGCAACCAATGTTTTATCCGTTGCCCTATCCGTCGGGCGCTCCGAAGAAGCGCCGAATACGCGCTGGCATATTGAAGCCGACGCGGGACTGCGGCATTCGGAAATTCTGATGGACATGGTTGATACACTTTTGAAACAGGGCGGCCTGGAGCCCGCAGATATCAATCTTGTTTCCTGCATGAAGGGCCCCGGTTCCTTTACGGGTTTACGGATCGGCTTTTCCGTGGCCAAGGGCATTGCCCTTGCGTTGAAGATCCCCCTCATCCCCATCCCTACCCTGGACTGCATGGCCTACAGCTATTCTGTGTGGCCCGGCATCGTGATCCCCGCAATCGATGCAAAGAAAGGGCGGTTCTTTTCCGCCCTGTACCGGGGGGGCATCAGGATTACTGATGAAAAAGACGCCGATCTTGCAGCCCTCGCCGGCCTTATTTCTGATGCGCTTGCATCTTCTCCTGATGGGGAGAAATCAATACTCCTTACGGGGCCGGATGCGGCAATGCTTCACACTGAACTGCAAAAACAACTCTCGGGATGCCCCGACGCGGAATCACCCCCGGGGCTTCGCCCGGATTTTATCAGGCTTGACCCGGCGTACCGGAAAGGCCGGGCCGTGGAATTGCTGGAGCTTGCGAAAAAAGGCGCCGAGACAGATATTGGCGAGGACAATTTTTTTGCCGGGCCTGAGTATTTACGGAAAAGTGATGCGGAACTCAATATCTAGCGCTTTTTGAGAGATACCGCGTATTATATAAAAGAGGTGGTTGATTATGACAATAACACAAGAAAACCGGGTCACTTACGATGATATGAGCCAAAATTTTCCCGATATTGCCAAAATGGTAGACCGGACGGGCAGCGCCGTGGTGATGAAAGACAATATACCCCGTTATGTCATACTAGACTTTGCCCGGATTGGGGGGGAAGAAACCGCCACCAATGCAGAGGTTATGGAGTCAGCCCGAAATTTAATAACCCGCCACCTTCCCGCCTTTCAGGAACTGGCTAAGTAAAATCGGTCCCAACTCCAATGAAGCGCGTTACTATCGAACATGTCATAGAAATGCACAGCGCCCTTATTGCCGAAACCGGCGGCCTTGATGGTGTAAGGGACATGAACCTGCTGGACGGCTCGGTCAACTCGCCCTACCACACTTTTGGTGGTCAAAATCTCTACCCTACGATCCAGGCGATGGCCGCTCACCTGGCGTTCTCACTGGTTAAAAATCACCCTTTTTTAGATGGCAATAAGCGGATCGGAGTGCTGGCAATGCTGGTTTTTCTTGATGTAAACGGTATACCCGTTCATTGCTCTAATGAGGAACTGATTAAGCTTGGCCTTGAACTTGCAGAAGGCAGCATGGATGAAGCGGCTGTTATAGACTGGATTGTGGAGCGGAGCTGAAGCAGGATCTACAATACTTCCCTCTTCGCACTAATGCCGAGTTCCGGGAACACCGGCTTCGATTCTGCGGCGGCCTTGTTCTCCGCGCGGATGGCGTCGAAGACTTCCTTGCGGAAGACCTTGACGTTTTTAGGGGCGTCCACGCCAATCCTGACCTGGTCACCGCGGACTTCTATGATCGTAATGGAGACGTCATCCCCAATCATTATCTTTTCATCGACCTTTCTGGATAGTATGAGCATTATGCCTGCTTTGCGGTGGAGAGTTCCGCCATTACATCGTGTTTGGTCTTCCAGCGGGGGTCCGTCAATATGGCCTGTTTCCCGCAGCGGGTGTCCCGGTTGATCACCAAGGGGCCCTGCAGGTTAGCGGTCATGGGGCTGCCATCTGCGGGGATGGTTACGATTGAAAAGATGAGTGCCTTTTCCGGGCTCGTGATGCCGATTTCCGCCAGTTCATCGTTGCTGATGTTCATTTCGTAATCGGGCCGGATAAGAAAGGGATTTATCAGGATGAAGGCCACCCCGGCCACGTCCACCGATTGCAGCCAGTAAAAGGGCTGCCGTTCCGCATCCAGAAGCATGTATTCGCTGAAGGTTTCAAACCCGAACAGCCCCTGGGGAAAGGTGATTTTTTGCCGCTCATCCACATCAATGAGTCCATATGCCTTGGTCGCTACCTTCACAATCCGCTCCTTGAAGCATTGTTTCAAAACCGGTTGGGTTTTTACAATGCTCCTAAATCTAAAGTAGCTTTTCAAAATTGCAATTTCGAAAAGCATATACCAACTACCTTAAAAAGTCCAGCAGGGTTGTGGGAAGTATCTTGGCGGCAACCTGAAGGCTGGCCTTGTGGGCGAAATCCATCTGCGCCAGTTCCATGGCGGCAGTCGCAAAGTCCAGGCCCGTTTCCCGGTTCAACTGGGCGGTGACATCGGGTATCTCCTGATTCAGGCGCCTCCAGGTCATGTCAGCCCGCTCGGAGCGGCTGCTAATATCCGCAAGCCGGGCCGTCACGTTGTTCAGGGCCAGGTCGATGCCGCCGATACCCTGGCTCCCCACAAACTCCCGATCCCCCCGATAGAGGGCGTCCCGCAGGCGGATGGCCATATCAAAGACACTGCCCCCGCTTACCCGCGCGGTATTGCTCCAGTTGGGGGCGTTGGTTTCGGAATTCTGCTGAATAATGCCCAGGTTCCGCAATACGCTGGAATCCTGGCGATCCTCCATGCGGATAAGGTGGGCGTTGGTCCCCTCAAGGGCAAGGCCCCTGGTTTCCGGGTCCACATAGGCCTTCACCGGCGCGGATGAATCATTTATCTTGGCCACGATGGCGTGGAGGGTGTCCCCGGTGTTCACGGGGATTTCGACCCCGTCCACAAAGAAGGCCCCGTCTGCGGTTGCCCGGTAGTCCGTGGCGTCCACGGTGGAAAGGACCTGCATCTTTTCCGCCCAAAAGGCTTCCCCGCCGCCGATGTCCAGTTCGGAATAAACCCCGTCGGTAACTTCGGTTTTGCGGGAAGCCCCAGCGCCCCGGTATTCCACCCGGACAACCATGCTCTCCCCGCCGCCGGGAACCGTGCCTTCCACAGCGCGGAAAGGCTCGGTAAAAGCCTTGTCCCCGGCAAAAACCTGTTTGCCGTCCGGGCCGGTGGAGTTGGAAAGGGCTACCATCTCCTTGATAAGCTCATTCACCTCGGAGGCCATGAGCTTCATGTCATCCGGGGTGTAGATGCCATTGGCCCCCTGAACGGAAAGGTCCCGGATACGCTGGAGCACATCGGTGGTCTCGTAAAGGTAATCGTGGGTCACCTGATAGTGGTCCCGCGCGTAGAGGGTATTCTTCTCGAACCGCTCCAGCCGGGCAAGGTAGGACTCGTAACGCACCGCGTGACTGGCCGCCAATGGGTCATCCCGCAGTTCCAGTATCTTTGTCTGTCCCGCAATTTTTGACTGGATATTGTTAAGCCCCTCTTCCTGCCGCCGCAGATAGTACTGCATATCCGCATTCGGCATGTCGGTTGATACTCGCCTCATATTTACTCCTATAAAAAGGCGGCTTTGCCGCCATATCAATCGGAAGTGTTACGAAGTAACACACCGCTCCTTATTTACTAAACGCCCATACGATTAATGATGGTATCCAGCATGGAATTGATGGTGGTGATAAACCGCGCCGCCGCGTTATAGCCGTGCTGGTACTTGATCATGTTGGAAAGTTCTTCGTCGATACTGACCCCGGAAATGGATTGCCGGAGATCGTTGAGCTGTTTCATCACCTGATTCTGGGTTTCCAGGGTCCGGCCGCTCTGCTCGCCCAAAAGACCGATACGGCCAACCGCATCGGCGAAGTAGTCGTCAAAAGTGCCGAGCTGCCCAACCATAACCTGGGTGTTTCGGATCGATGCAATCGCCAGGGCCGCATCCCCGTTGCCGGGATTCGCCGTGCGGCCGTTTTCCCCAAAGCCCGCCGCCACCGATGAGGGGTCCTTTCGAAGGGCGGGGTTCACCTCGATCCAGCCGGAGGGATGGGCGATGGGGGCCAGGGCGTAATTTTCCGCACCCCCTTGCAGGCCCGCTACCGCATCTGCGGCGGCCCAGTCATAGGCGGCCTCAGGTCCGGAACCGTTCAGAATTCCCGCGTAACCCGCAAGGAAATGCCCGGAGTCTTCCACATGGCGGATCACGAAGTCGGGGTTTTGCAAGTCCCGGCCTTCCACAAAGGCGGCGGGTGTGCCCTTGAGGGAGAGCATCCCCTCCCGGTTAAGCCGGGCAACCACTTCCGCCCCTGAATTGTTGATACGGCTGATGATGTCGTCCACCGTGTCCGTGGGATAATAGGGCACATTGATGTCCCCTTCGGCACCTGAAAGGGTGATGTTCCCTTCAAGCCCCACCTGGGCCTTGTGTTCCAGGGCGTTGGTTCCGTTCATCCGGTAGATATAGCTGGAATCGAAAGCGCCGTCCCCGTCCCGGTCGTAGTTGCCGTTCACGTTGGTCACAAAGGGCTGCTCGGTAAAGAAGTTGTTCCCGGTAGTCCCGTTCATGCCGTAGGCGTCCCGGTGGATTTCGTTTACCAAATCGACAAAATTCATGGTCATGTTGTCCAGGGTCTGGATCTCGTTTTCGATAGTTTCATCCCGGAGATCAACCAGAGCCGCAAGGCTGCCGTTTTGGAAATGCACATCCTGCCGGGTATCCTGCCAAACGATCCGGGAGTAACCCTCGGTGTCGATGTCCTTTTCAAGGCCGAACTGGCGGCCTACCCTCCCCTGCACCAGGACGAGCCCGGCGGTGTGGACCATGAACTCATCGGGGTCCCGGTTATCCACGGTAACGTCGATTATTGATGAAAGTTTATCCACCAAAAGATCCCGGCGATCCAGAAGGTCATTGGGCATATCCCCCTGGGCCTTTATCTCCTGAATATCTTTGTTAAGCCCCGCAATCTGCCGGGAAAGGTCGTTGACCCGTCCCACGGTAAGCTGGATATCCTCGTCGGCCATCACCTGAAGGTCCTTGAGGGACCGGTAGCGGTCATGGATGCCGTCGATCAGGGTCTTGCCCCGTTCCAGCACGGCGGTCCGGGGGGCGGTGTCCGCCGGGTACATCGAAAGTTCCTGCCAGCCGTCCCAAAATTCATCCATCTTGCTGCGGATGGAATTGTCCCCCGGCTCAAGGTATATCTGGTCCATCTGCCTGAGATAGGGATCGCGGGCCTTCCAGTAGCCTTCGGAAGAAGACTGGGCCACGATCTGCCGATCCAGAAGCTGATCCCGCATCCGTTCAATCCGTGACACCACGGTCCCCTGCCCCAACTGGCCCGGGGTTTCCTCCCGGTTAAGACCGGGGAGGTAGATCGGCTCAAAGGGGGAAAATTCTATCCGCTGCCGGGAATAACCCTCGGTAGATGCGTTGGAGAGGTTATGCCCCGTAACATTCAGGGCCTGCTGGTGGGCCGATGCGGCTCGTTTTCCTATTTCCAATCCCATAAAGGTTGATGTCATTTTTTACTCCTTAAAAAGGCGGCCAAGAACCCGCTTACGCGGGGGAGGCCACGTCAATCGGAAGTGTTACGAAGTAACACATGCTCCTTAAAACCGGTGGTTCAGCACCATGCTCCGCATATCCGCGGGAACCGCAACGCCGCTGCGGGAATAGACCCGGCCCCTGCGGTCGGGGAAGGCGGCTTCGAGGAAACCTGCTACCGTGGCTTTGGCTTCCGCGAGGTAGGTAAGCAGGGAATCGTTGGATATCCGCACCCGGAGGGTTTCACTCTTAAGCTCCCGGTATCGTTTGGTAAGTTCATTCCGTTCTGCATCGGAAAATTGGGAAACCAGGGCATAAAACCGCGTGTCTTCCCCTGAAGTATGAGGCGCATTCGGCACATTACCCTGAAATTCCGCCAGAATTTTCATCCGTTCCGCTTCCAGAACATTGAATTCGGCGCTAAAGTCGTTCAATCCGGAAAAGTGGGCCTCGAAATCCGTCCATTCCCGGCTCGTAACCGCATCCCAGACCAATTTTTGCAGGGATTCGAGCTCCCGCAACAGGCCGCATTCCCGTTCCAGAATTGAGGAACATCTTTCATACAGTCCGTTCATTGCATCCATTTCCATACGATACCTCATGTCATATATCGGTATTTAAAATGAATAAATGAGCCTTATTGAAAGCCAAAGGTAGGCGCTTTTAGCGCTTGACAAAATTTTCAGATTAGTTCATATTGATATTGTTCGTTAGATGGTGGATGTAGCTCAGCGGTAGAGTTCCAGATTGTGGATCTGGATGTCGCGGGTTCGAACCCCGTCATCCACCTGAAGTTTCAGGGTGGAACACAAGCGGGGTTCGAAAGGTTTTTGCGGCCCGGAGAAGCCGAAAGGCTTCGGAGGGTAAACGGCCATGGATGGACGTTTAGCAAAAACCACGGCCTGGAGGTTCGAAGCAGGATGCTGAGAACCGGAAGGCGAACCCCGTCATCCACCCTGTGGATTCGTCACCTGACGGATATGAAAGGCGTTCGTAGCTCACCTGGATAGAGCGACGGACTTCGAATCCGTAGGTAGCAGGTTCGAGTCCTGTCGAACGCAGTGAGACAGAACGAGAAGGGTTTTTGCGGCACGGAGAAGCCGAAAGGCTTCGCAGGGCAAATGTCCATGGATGGACATTTAGCAAAAACCCCGGCCCGGAATGAGCAAACAGGATGACGTGCATCGCCGAATGGCGATGCGGTAAATCCTTCCTTTCGGAAACAGACCGAAGGGCTGATGTTTGCGAATGGAGGGCGAGTCCTGTCGAACGCATGATAAAAACCTTTGGTTTTTACCTAAGCAGAGAAATCTCTGATTTTTCTGCATGGCTGGCAGTCCTTAACGGCGACGGTCAAATGTTTTAGGGCCGCTAGCTCAGCTGGTAGAGCAGCAGACTCTTAATCTGCGGGTCCTGAGTTCGATCCTCGGGCGGCTCAAGTGCGAAAAATCGAAGATTTTTCGCTTGGAGAAATTGCATTTCTCCTTGTCTGTGATTGCACAGGCGAGTATATTTGCGGAAATAGCTCAGTGGTAGAGCGCGACCTTGCCAAGGTCGATGTCGCGGGTCCGACTCCCGTTTTCCGCTTTTTTATATAAGAATTATGATTTTCGTAATTCTTTATATATTAAAGAGTTATAAGCGACTGAGGGAACTAACCAGGTCAAGAAAAATCATTATTGAGACGGTTTTTGAGATTCCGTTTCATGGAGGTTTTTATGGCCCGGACTCCCGTTTCCCTATCCCGGAAAATTACCTATTATGTCCAAATTTGGCTCCCTGTTGAGCACCGGTATAGTACCGCCCGCAGCGCCGCTGTTCTTGCCGATAAACTGGGCATAGACCCGAAACAATGGTCTCCCTCAAGTAAGGCAGGGGCGCGGTATATCGGGGATGCATGGCTGGCAGCCGGGGGCGGCGTGTCCCGGATGAATGACCCCCTCTTGGGGGAATATCTGCTTGATTTTTGGGACTGGGAGAACTCCGATTATATCAAGGGAAAGATGAAACGCGGGCAGACAATCGGGGTGCAGCATTGCCGGGATTCCCGAAACCGCATTGAAAGCCATGTAATGAGCCGGATACGGGGAATTCACCTCCGGGAAGTTACCGCCCAAGACCTTGACCGCTTGCAGCTTCAGTTAAAAAAAGAAACCAAACTTTCCCCAAAAACCGTCAATATGACCATGGCAGCTGTAAACACTCCAATCAGGGAGGCGTTCAGGCTGGGCAAAATAGCCCATAATCTATCCTCAAATTTCCGGGGACTTGTCAACGATAGCAAAATAAGGGGGATTCTTACCACGGCTGAGATGGAAAAGCTATTTTCTATCCCCTGGGAAAATGAATCATACCGCTTGGCCGTGACTGTGGCCTATTTTACCGGAGCGCGGCTGGGGGAAATTTTAGCATTGAGCCCTAAAGACATTGAGGTGGACTAATTCTGCCGGAAGCATTGTGATCTCCGGTTCGTGGGTCATGGCTTCAATAACTGATTTCTTGCGGGGTTGATTGCGGAAAAAACGATACTCGCGGTAGGCCTTATCCTGATCCATCACGGCAACGTGGACAACTTGCTCACCCAACAATACTTCGTATTCCCGCATCACCTGGTATAAAACCGCCACTGCGTGATCTGTCTGAAAGGCCCCTCTGTCACTGTTGTATATCAGCCACCCATGTGATGAGGTATGCCGCAACAATCCTCCGGTACCGCCGGCTATCCATCGGCTTATACCGCCATCAGAAAACAGATCCAGGCTAATTTGACTTCCCTTTGTAAACACATCGGGTACGGGATTTTTTCGGGCCAGGACGATAAGGGGTTTGGCAAGCGTTCTTACAGCGTCCATGCTTCCCTCTTCGGGGCCCAGGTCTCCATCCGCTTCTTTACGGTCATCCCCTTTGGTTTTTTCGGTTCCGTCACATCCGGCGCTTTCACTTCATCCGGCATTAAAAACAGCCCGTAGAGCAGTGTTGCCTTGTAATGGACAGTACAGGTAATCCGCATTAACCTGACAAGAAGGAGTATGATCATCATGCTCCAAACATTTGATAAACCCGTGTTCGTTTATCTCTATACCCTTGGCTCCCAAATACTCACCAAGACGCGCCTTGATAGTATTATTCATGCGCGCCGCCTGCATCTTCTGAGTAATTGTGCTATATTCTAAGTACCATTTCCCATTTATGCCGTTGTCCAGGTTCCCCGCCGGGTGACGGCCTTTTTTTTGAATCATTGTCCACCGCCTGCGGGGGCCAACTCACCCTGACGGACACGGAAAATAAAAGCTTCAAGATCTTCACGGCGGAAATAGAGCTTGCCGCCAGTCGGCCTAAAGCAGGGTATTTTCCCAGCAGATGTGAGCTTATAAAAATATGATTTTTTAAAGTGCAGGTATTCGGCAGCTTCACCAGTATCAAGCGGCGCTGACGTGATCTTCATTATCCCCTCCCATGAATTTGCCTTTTTTTGCTATTCATGGGATGAATATAGACTTTTCTTTTACCCTAGATGGATTATAAAAATATCATCTTTTTTACATCTTTTTTTAACCTAGTGGGTCGGGCATTTTTAGAATAGTGTTTATATGCTTCCAATCCCTGTTGTTGACTTCAAGCTTTGAAATACTGTTATTCAATGATGTTTCTGAAAAATCGGTAAGCTTCTTTTTTCCATTCGTGTATCGTACAAAATGGCATATATAACTACGTGGAACTGTACACCTTTGAAATAATATGCCAACAGACGATAAAGAAAAGAAACAATTCAAAATAATTCTATCGTCTACCGTAACCTCTTTAATTATTCCATGTGATATACCCCTCTTTATTGCGCTGTGTATTTTCTTATCATGCGAACTTGGACCTTTCAGCATAGCCATAAGTCCGCATTCTTTGGGCGGTTTGGGGATTAAAGCAAATCCCTCCTGCGTCGGCATCCCAATTTCCGTACACTGAGCACGGGGGTAAATACTCTTACCCTTTGAAGTTGGCATCCCGATTCAATCTCCATTATTTCTCCTAATTGTCTAAGGTCCGTTGTTATTTCATGACACACCATTCCGTACCCCCTACCGTGCCTTGGCAAAGATTTCAGGATTATTGGCGGCATGATTCAGCACATCGGCCATGACACCG
>BOBW01000064.1 GCA_026002595.1 Spirochaetia bacterium
CATAACGTGAAAGCTATACGACGTTTTTGCGGTTGCGATAAAGGAAACCGAAGGTTTCCAGCAACCGCAAAAATGTGCCGGAGAAAAAACGCACAAAGGCCGCAGGCCGACTGCGTTTTTTCGTAGGCCAAGCCGCTACTGCGGCGCAGCGTATAGCGTATGTTATGTGCAGTGCCCCGTACTCCATTATATTTGATTTAATAATTCCTTATATTCTTTATATCTTTTCATTGCATCATCATTCTCGCCAATTTCTTTGGGATCCATGTCTGTCTTACTCGCAATTTCTTTTGTTTCCCTTGTATTATTCCATTTAAAATACGGCAAAATATCATAACCTAAATGATCATCATAATTTTCTTCACTTGAATAATTAAATGTTCCCATATTTAAAGGATCATTGTCTTTTGTTAATTTTTCACCATTTTTATTATATACAACCTCAAAATGTCCGTCATTCGATATAAATTTTAAATTATATTCTCCATCGATACCATACATATGATATATTGATTTTCCCGGAGGCAACAATTTCCAGCCAAATATATTATTCTCATTGTTTTTTATTATTTCAACCATTTCTGATAATGTATCAGGCCCTCTGGAAAAATTATTTCTAAAATAATGTTCGTTTTCAGATTTCGGCCCATCCTTTTTTACAATATGTTCAGATATTTTTAATGCAATTTTTATATATTCTTCATCACTGATGGTCTCTAAATTTATTATTTTATTTTCAATTTGAAATTTTAATGCATCAAATTCAATTTGAATTAATATACTATTTCCTTGGTATTTTGTTCCGACACAAGAAACAATTATACCAATAACTAAAAATACTATTATAATACGTTTGACCTTAGTAAGACTTTTCATATCTATTGTTATATATTATTTTATTTTTTATGTCAATATATTCATACCAGCTTAGGGGCATTGCACATAACGTGAAAGCTATACGACGTTTTTGCAGTTGCGATAAAGGAAACCGTAGGTTTCCAGCAACCGCAAAAATGTGCCGGAGAAAAAACGCACTAAGGCCGTAGGCCGACTGCGTTTTTTCGTAGGCCGAGCCCCGAAGGGGCGAAGCGTATAGCATATGTTATGTGCAGTTGTGCCTGCTTAACTATAGTTTTTTTATCCTCTATTATTCTGCCTTTAAATTTCTAGTTAATACTGTTGTTCCTCCACTTTCATAATGTAAAATAATACGATTGTTATTAATAACTTCTATTCTTGTTTTTGAAGTAGTTTTTATATCTTCATCTTCTGTTTCAATTGTCAATATATCTCCATTTAAATTCCACCGTCCGTACCAGCCTCTATCGGTATCTTTATAACCAGCACTAACAAATTTATTCGGTCTGAAATTCCAGATAAAAAAATCACCTATTTCCACATCAATCCATGAACCTAATATTGGATCAACATCATTGGGTATATTTTCGGATAAATAACCCCCAAACACATAACCTGACCCAAACCACCCGTTCGTTTCATACCAATAGTCCGTTATTCCATCTATTGTAACAATATTTGTTTTTTCATGAACAATTATTCTCTCTCCATATAATAATGTTATTACTTTTTTACCTTCCGTAGATGGTTCACCTCTTAAATTCAACCCATCTTTTGATACTATATACATTATTTTTGGTAATTCTTGTGAATATAAATCAGCTATCAAGAATATATATAATATTTGCAATATAATAATTTTCTTTATTATCATACTTTCTCCTATCTTTTTTAATTTTATTTAATATTTAGTCTTTTGTCAATAGTATTTTTTTAATATTTCACAAAAATTTCAGGCACAATTGCACATAACGTGAAAGCTATACGACGTTTTTGCGGTTGCGATAAAGGAAACCGTAGGTTTCCAGCAACTGCAAAAATGTGCCGGAGAAAAACCCCACAAAGGGCGAAGCCCGACTGGGGTTTTTCGTAGGCCAAGCCGCTACTGCGGCGCAGCGTATAGCGTATGTTATGTGCAGTATTTTTTGCTTTATATATTCGTTATTCATTTACTTCCATTTTTTATTATCAAAATAATTTCCTCACAAAAGTGTCAGATACCTTCGTGTGTCTTGAGAATATCATTCTTCCTTATCTCCACCATTTTTTTCATGCATTCCAATGCCTCAATATCTGGATTTTTAAATTTCATAGTAGTGATACAGACGTTATTAAATTCCTTTCCAAATATCATTTTGCGCGTTCCTCCTGGATTGCCACAACTTCCGCAATTTGCGCAGAAATCAATATTTTCCCAAACAATTTCTTTTATATGTTCGTCTATCGGAAAATCTTCAAACCAATTAGAACCACTATCATCAGACCAAATAATCCAGTCATCATGTTCGATTTTTTCTTCAGATCCATTAATCAAAATGAAACATACGTATTCGTTTTTATACTTTATTAACCAATAAAGCTTATCTTCCCAATAACCTTTGCCCCTTTCAAATAGCATTTCGCTTGCCCTCAAATATGCAACAAACTCTAATGCGTTTTTTTGCACATCGCCGGTAAGAACTCCACCGATAAAATTTTCAATTCTCTGTTCAAACATTGTTTCCACTCCACATATATTGTATATTTTGTTTTTATTTTTGTCAATATTTCTACAAAAATTTCAAAAAATATTGCACATAACGTGAAAGCTATACGACGTTTTTGCGGTTGCGATAAAGGAAACCGAAGGTTTCCAGCAACCGCAAAAATGTGCCGGAGAAAAAACGCACAAAGGGCGCAGCCCGACTGCGTTTTTTCGTAGGCCAAGCCGCTACTGCGGCGCAGCGTATAGCGTATGTTATGCGCCGTTTGGCTGCTTTTATTTATGCTTTTTCTTTACCCAATATGCTAAAAAAATAAATGAATAACCAAATACAAATGTCCATAATGGAAAGATTAACATTCTTGAAAGTGCTTCAAAAAATGTAAAAAATGTAGAGATTGTATTTAATTCATCATTATAATTTAAATATCGCCTTATATCATATTGCAAATAGTATATTTTTAGTATTAAGTATATTAATCCTATTGATATAATTAATTGCCCTATAAAATCTATAAATTTATTATTCATCTGTTTTCAACCATTCTTCAACAAAAATAGCAAAACAATAAAAAAATGCCCCAAGTACAATTCTAGATAATAAAGTTATTCCAATATTACTAAATATTAGAAAAATAATGTTTTCACTTTTATTTTGTATATTATATGTTAATGTTGATATAAAAGCCCCCAAAGAACCAATTAAAAACACAATAATAATTACTTTGAATATTTTTATCAGTACCAATTTTTGTTGAATCTCTTTTTTTGAAGGTCCGTTTGTATTATCCATAAATATTTCCTTTATTGAATATTACAATGTTTTTTAAATTATTGCAATAGTTTTTTCAAAAAATTTCAGCAAAATGGCGCATAACGTGAAAGCTATACGACGTTTTTGCGGTTGCGATAAAGGAAACCGCAGGTTTCCAGCAACCGCAAAAATGTGCCGGAGAAAAAACGCACAAAGGCCGAAGGCCGACTGCGTTTTTTCGTAGGCCAAGCCGCTACTGCGGCGCAGCGTATAGCGTATGTTAGGCGAAGTAGGGGCGTACTCCATATTTTTTATCATTATTTCTATTTTTTCCTAAATCTTATTTTAAGTATATAATGAATTCCTATGAATATACTTACAATTTCCCAAAATATTATATAAATGATTTTTGAGATTACCTTCTTTTCTATAAAAAAATTAACTCCAACTATTTCAGAGGCTAATAAAATTAATAATAATGGTATAAATAATAATTGTATATTTGTTAAAATTAGTGCAATTTTTAAGAAAATACTTTGTCCTTGTTTTATAAATAATAAATACAAACCGGTTAATTTATAAAACTTATTTGTTGAAATTTTTGTTTGCCTAATATTTCTATAACGTAAATATTCTCTATAACATCCATATATTGCAATCCTTTGTATAAAATAAAAAAATATTATAATTATTGAAATTATTATATAATATGATTTTTCCCCCATTCTTCTATACCTCCTTTATATATAATTCTTCCTTATATTCTATTCAAAATATTATTTTAACATACGTTTTATTTTTATTCAATATATTCAAACCAGCATAGCCCCTATTTCGCCTAACGTGAAAGCTATACGACGTTTTTGCGGTTGCTGGAAACCGTAGGTTTCCAGCAACCGCAAAAATGTGCCGGAGAAAAAACGCACAAAGGGCGCAGCCCGACTGCGTTTTTTCGTAGGCCAAGCCGCTACTGCGGCGCAGCGTATAGCGTATGTTAAACGCAGTAAAATCTGCTACGTTAGCCGTGCGCCATGGAGGGCGCACGGGTTCTTATTTTTATTATTTTTAACTAGCGGCGAAGCCGCTTAGCATAATTATTATTTTTTCCATTCTTTATTCCTAATGTATTTTATTAATACTATTATTAAAAATACCAATAAAATTATTGCAATAAATCTTATTATACCAAAAACGTATGAAATATATACAAATATTGCCAGGCCAAAGGTACAGTTTCAGGTTCTGAATATTCAAGCACTGTACATTGAACAGGAATAAATAATACCAAAATAATAACTATAGCAATGATTAAAAATAATATAATTTTTCTTCTGTTTTTCATTATTTATTCCTTTTGTACAAAATTTTTATAATTACAATTCTATAATAAAAAATATTATTAGTCAATATAGCGGCGAAGCCGCTTAGCACAATTCTTTTTATAATTCCTTTTCTCGCCCCGCAAGGATGCGGGGCGAAATCTTCAGACGTCCAGATTTTATTGCGTTTAACGTGAAAGCTATACGACGTTTTTATGGCCCGAATAAGGAAACCGTAGGTTTCCAGGGCCATAAAAATGTGCCGGAGAAAAACCCCACAAAGGGCGAAGCCCGACTGGGGTTTTTCGTAGGCCAAGCCGCTACTGCGGCGCAGCGTATAGCGTATGTTATGTGAAGTGCGGGCGTACCCCATTTTTATTAACTGTTATTTTTTAATTCTCTCGACATTTGTCGTAAATACATTTTTGCATATAATGGACTCATAATTTTACCTAAGAAGAATATAAACAAATATATTAACGTATTTTTTGTAACAAATGTTATATTTTTAAAAATAAAAATATTGAAAATATATACAAAAAGAACAGAATTACTGAAAATTTGCCAGAATTGCGCTTTAAAATAATAATGTCTGTCGAATACTCCTAATTCTTTTCGTAATTTCTTTTCGATTTGAAATATATCTTCAGTAGTTTTATCCAAAATAAATTTTAATCCTGGAGGAATTTCATCTTCTTTTCCTTTATTTTTAAGTTTTTTAAACTTTTTTTGAAGCCTTAAAATCGTCTCTATCACCGACCATCTTCTAAAAAATAATGAAAAAGTAGCCATTTTTAAAAAATATAGGGGTTTATTTATCAGGATATTCACAATTTTTTTTATTTTTCCTTTAGGCTCTTTCGTATAAGTTTTTCTAATCAACCCATCGATAAATAAATACAAATCCTGATCAATAAAATTTGAAATTGCAGATACAGCCAATCCAGTAATATAAATAAAAATGAATAAGAAAAACACAATAAGTGTGCCGAAATCCTTAATATAATTAAGATACTCAATTTTTGTTAAAACTATATCAAAATTAGTAAACAAAAGTCCGACAATGAGAATAAATCCTGCCCCAAAATCATTTAAAAAATCATCAATTGTAAATTTGAAATTCACCTTTTCCTCCTTCGGTATGAATTATCTACTATAATTCATTATTTTATATAGATTCTATTATTTTGTCAACTATTATCTAGTAAAATTTTCATCTCATAAATTTTTCAACCAACTTAGCCCGCATTTCACATAACGTGAAAGCTATACGACGTTTTTGCGGTTGCGATAAAGGAAACCGTAGGTTTCCAGCAACCGCAAAAATGTGCCGGAGAAAAAACGCACAAAGGGCGAAGCCCGACTGCGTTTTTTCGTAGGCCAAGCCGCTACTGCGGCGCAACGTATAGCGTATGTTATATGCCGTTTGCCCGTACCCCATTATTTTTATTCCTATTACCATTACCATTGTTTTAATTTTCTACTATTTCTAAAGTAAATACATGGGTTGATACACCTTCTTTTTTGTATTTTACTATATATTTTTCAATATCGGTCTTAGTTAATATTTTATTTCCACTTAATAATGTAATAGAAATATCGTCAAATACTTCCAAGAATGTAGATGTGTATTGATTATTTTTTGGAAAAATGTCACCACTATAAAATTTAGTCCATGAGAATATTATATCTGTTTCATCATTTGTACTTAAATTTATTATATTATTTTTTTTAAATCCATCAATTAAGAGATCATCACGTATTGAATAATTTAAAATAATATTTTCATTCATTATATTTTTTATACGTAAAACTCTACCGGGAATACAACTAGTAAATAATCCCATCGTTATTATCAGTAAAACATATAAAATTATTTTTTTTGTATTTTTTCCGTTCTTATACCCATTATTGAGCAAAAAAACATTTTCTTTCATTACGAACTCCTCATTCTACCATTATAATATTTATTAATATTTTGTCAATAATGTTTTATACAATATTTTACAAAAAGCTTAGGGCAAATGGCATATAACGTGAAAGCTATACGACGTTTTTGCAGTTGCGATAAAGGAAACCGAAGGTTTCCAGCAACTGCAAAAATGTGCCGGAGAAAAAACGCACAAAGGCCAAAGGCCGACTGCGTTTTTTCGTAGGCCAAGCCGCTACTGCGGCGTAGCGTATAGCGTATGTTATGCGAAGTGTGCCCGTACCCCATTATTTTTCCGGTATTCTTATTTTATCATTTGGACGTACTACTAAATATTGATTTCCCCATGTCATTCCCTGATTAACGTCAACTATCCTTTCATAATTTGTATCACCAAAGAATTTTAAACATATCTTAATTAATGTATCATTGTATTCTACTTTATACAATGGCAACGAATTAATGTATAACAATCTATTTATCAGAAATTCCTTTAGTCTATTGCTTGTAATAGTTGTATATTCTTTATATTCTATGGTACTATTATAACTTCCGTCTTGAAGCCATTCATGATGATATATCTTATATTTAAGGTTGATAGCAAAATCATTTTCACTATATTCATTTTGTGATATTATTTTTTTTAATTCTTCATTAATCAAAATAACTTCTTCATCATTTAATACAATACCTGCCTGTTCATCAGAGTTAAATGGATTATCGTTAATCTCTATGCTTGCGATAGCCATATATTTTTCTTTTCCAATAAATTTTATTTTATAAGTATCTTCATTATAATAAAATGATAATTCCAAACGGTTTGGTGACGGCCAAATATCAAGAACAATATCTTCGTTTTTTATTATATCATTATTTTTTGTTAAATTGATTGTGTCTTTATTATTTTTAACACAACAAAGCATTAACAAAGATACTATTGATATAACAACAAATTTCTTCATTTGTATGATTTACTCCTTATACAGTCCATTTTATTAAGTATAATCTTATCTTATAAAATTGTCAATGTATATTTTTCAAATATTTAAATAAAGCATAGGGCACATTTCGCATAACGTGAAAGCTATACGACGTTTTTGCGGTTGCGATAAAGGAAACCGCAGGTTTCCAGCAACCGCAAAAATGTGCCGGAGAAAAAACGCACAAAGGCCGAAGGCCGACTGCGTTTTTTTGCAGGCCAAGCCGCTACTGCGGCGCAGCGTATAGCGTATGTTATGCGCCGTTTTTTCTGCTTACATGTTTTCTTGATTATATATTTTCATTGCTTCTTTACTTATTTCTTCAACTGTCATTCCAATACATAAATTATTTCGTCTCCATTCCGTATAATCAAATGGTTCCCTTAATAACACAGAAACAAATCTTTCAGCTTCTATATTTCCGAGTTGTTCAATTAATATCTTCATTCCGGTTTTCATCAATACAGTTTCAGTCATTTTTTTCCTCCTGACTATCCAGAAACTTTATAAACATTGGTGGATCAAATATTTTTATTTCATTAGTACTATATTTTAATATACCATCATCAACTGTGATAAAATAATCAACATTTGCATTAATTGCACAAGATAAATGCAACGCATCTAATGGTTTTATTCTTTTCTGTATTATTTCATTTGCCTTTACCAAAACATCGTGATTTTCAATAACGGAATATTTTGCATATTCAGAAAAATTAGATATGGACAATTTTTTATCTTCAAAAGGATTTATAAAATTTTCATAAAAACATACATAAGAATATACTAAATCTATTTTATTATCCCGTATTAAAGACTGTATATACAATTTTGCCTGCGTTTCAAGGGAAATTCTTAATTGAGACTGGTCATCAAATGGCCTATTATATGTACAATTATCCAAATATATTGTCTTATTTCTCATAATTTAGACCATTTTCTCCCTTATTTTTGAGTATATTCTATTATTTATAATTTTTCAAGTCTTTTTTTATATATTTTTACACAAAAATTCAGAAAAAATGGCGCATAACGTGAAAGGTTTACGACGTTTTGGCGGCCCGAATAAGGGCTTGCGAAGCAAGACCAGGGCCGCCAAAATGTGGGTGGAGTGAGCCGTGGGAAGGAGCGTAGCGACTGACCTAGGCGAACGGAACCCGGAGGGGCTTTAGCCCCGAACCGCAAACCGTATGTTAGGCGAAGTAAAATCCATGCCACATATGCATCCATAATATTTTAATTACCATATTCAATTAATATATATTTTCCATCGTTAAAATTTAAAACATAATTTTTACCACTTCCTGTTAATATTATTTTTTGATCTATAAATTTATATCCACCCATATATCCTAAACTTTTTTCATAAATTTTATTAAGTGTAGTCAATGAACTTTGTAGATCATATTCTAATATACAGAAATCAAAATAATGACCGGATCCTCCATCATAATATATCATTATTTGAGGTTTATTATTTCTTTTAAAAAACTCAATTCCAGGACCGCCATTATCAGGCGGCCATGCATAAAATAATAATATTTCTCCTGGTCTTGGTCTATGAGTACTTATAATAATTAAATAGACAATTTTAGTTGTGACATCTACATAGAATGCAAAATATTCTTCATGTGCATTGTTTCCACGCAAATCAATCCATCCAGACTCCACTACCCTTGTATTATTAACAGATATTTTTGTTAATTCTTGCATCCGCATAAACCCATTATTATTATTGTCTGAAATGATATCTAATCTTTGATAAATATCAGGTGCCTGAGCACTAAGACCATTTAAAATTAAGTAAAACAACATAATACAAATTAAATATTTTTTATTCCACATACATTTTCTCCTTTGATATATTTTAACACATTTAATTTTTATTTGCAATATGTTGAAATTGTTTTTTCTTCCATAAATTTCTTGGATTTTATTTCGCCTAACGTGAAAGCTATACGACGTTTTTGCGGTTGCGATAAAGGAAACCGTAGGTTTCCAGCAACCGCAAAAATGTGCCGGAGAAAAAACGCACTAAGGCCGTAGGCCGACTGCGTTTTTTCGTAGGCC
>BOBW01000065.1 GCA_026002595.1 Spirochaetia bacterium
AAACAGTTTTTTAATCAGGATCAGGGAACCCAGACAATCCAGGTCCATGTTGGTGTGACCAAAGGCGATATTCATTTAATGATTAATCGTCTAATCGTCAATGGCGCCGTATACGGTTTGCGCGAACCGCTTGGGCAGATCCTCGTTCTTCCCCGGATAGCGCTGAATCAAAAACACCGCCACCATATCCTCCGCCGGGTCCACACAGTACCAGGTGCCCAGCATGCCGTCCCAGGCCCATTCCCCCGCAGAACCGTTGAGTCCCGCAAGGCTGGTGTCCGTCATGGTACGCACCCCAAGGCCGTAGCCGTAACCCGCCTGCGAAGGAAAACCGAATTGGGGTAAATTCTGGGAGGAGAGCACATGGTTCCGGCGTATCAGTTCTACGGTCTTGCGGGAAAGAACGCGGACCCCATCAAGGCTGCCGTTATTGAGCAGCATAGATCCGTACTTCCCCACATCCTGCAAAGTTGACACAAGGCCGCCCCCGCCGCTTTCCATTGCAGGCGGCTGGGAAGTAACGCGCTCATCCCCGGTGTTAAGCAGGGTGTTTTCCTTTAAGCCGCTTTCAGTATAGGTATATGCCTTTGCGAGCCGGCTCTGCTTTTCCGCAGGAACATAAAATCCCGTATCAATAAGGCCCAGGGGTTCAAGGATCACCTCCGCCATATAGGCGCCCAGGGATTTGCCGGAAAGAACTTCGATAAGCCGCCCCAGCACATCATGGGAAAAACCATACATCCAGTATTCGCCGGGATGGAAACAAAGCGGCACCTGCGCCGCCGTATCCGCCGCCAGGGCGGTGGTCCATTTCCCCTTGGTCTTTTCGGCAAGTTCCGCAAAAACCTTCGCAGAATAACTGTCGCTCCCCGGATAGGGAATCCCCGAAGTCATGGTAAAGAGATGCTCAAAGGTGATGGGATTTTTTGCCGGTACGATCTCCACCCTGCCCCGCGCATCATGGGAGGCAACTTTCACATTATTAAAGGCGGGAAGAAATTCCCCGATTGGATCGTGGAGTTTAAAAAGCCCCTTTTCGTAGAGGGTCATGGCGGTCACGATGGTAAATGTTTTTGACATTGAATAGATGCGGTAAATAGTATCGTTAGTCATGGGGATATTTTTTTCTTTGTCCTGCATACCAAAGCTCTTGCGGTACGCCTCTTCCCCATGGCGGATAAGCAGCGCCCCTGCCCCGGCAACTTCTCCGGCGTCAATGATACGCTGGAGATAATCATCAACATTTTGTAAACGCCTGGTATTGAACCCGCTCTTCTGGTTTGCCATGGATAAATCTCCTTTTATCTAGCCTACCATAAAAGTTAGAACCGTGTCTTCCAGGCCCTTCGCGGAGACGATAAGCCTGGCGGTCCCCGGGGCTGCGCCCCTGGCTGTCCCGCGGATAACCGCAAGTAGCCGGCCCGCCAGGAGTTTCCGCTCGGGGATACTGAATTCGGTGAGGTCCCGGGGGTCGCCATTATCAAGGCCGAGTAAGACTGCGGGGCCTTCAACTTTGACGCTCACCAGAGAATCGGCGTTGGGCACCCTAAGCCCGGCCTTGTCCAGGACCTCAATCTCGATATGGGCGATGCCGTTGAGGGGCAACTTTTCCCGGTCCGCAGTCACCTTAAGTTTTGCGGGGGCCCCGGTGGTTTTGATCAGCTCCTCTGCAACCGCCTTCCCCTCCCGGAAACCTACCGCCCTGAGTTCCCCGGCTTCGTAGGGCACATCCCAGGTCAGATGCAGATCGTGGGTGGTGGGATGGGTTTTCCGGGCCGGGGTATTCCAGGCCCCCTTCATCCCCACATTGGGGAAGTCGTAGCCCTTTGTCCCAACCAGGCGGCCGTTCAGGTAGAGGCTTACCTCATCGCAGTTGGTATAGCCAATCACGGTGATGAACTCCCCTTCCCTGCCCTTCCAGTTCCAGTGGGGCAGGATATGCAGGGTGATTTCCCTGTCGTTCCAGATGCTGCGGAAATAGTAGAAGGTATCCTTGGGGAAGCCCGCGATGTCGATGGCCCCCGAAGGGGCCCCTTTCAGGGGCCACCGGGACTCACCAAGATAATCTATGCCGGTCCAGAGGTAGTCCCCGGCCACAAAGTCCCGGCTGGCGGTGTAACGCCAAAGAAATTCGTGGGTGTGGGTGGCGGTGTCATAACCGGAGCGGAACACATTCGGATCGGATACCTTTTCGTAAATACCCCGTATCCCCCCGGCTGAAGGATTTTCCGAACCGATCATGCGCCGGCCGGGGTACTTTTTCCGGTCCTCATCGTAGAGGGTCTCCGCCCGCATGCCCCAGCGGCCGGTGTAGTTATACCCCACCACATCCAGGGCGCACTCAAATTCCTCCCGTACCCGGTGGGGTTCAGGGGAGGCAATGTTATCCAGGGCGCTGGTCACCATCCGGGTGGGGTCTTCTTGATGGCAGATGTCCTGAAGCCGCCGCAGGATCTGCACGCCCTCCACTGCGGCCTGTTCCGGGATCTCGTTACCGATACTCCAGAGCACAATGCTGGGGTGGTTCCGGTCCCGGTGGAGCATGGTGACAAGGTTCAGTTCCCCCTCTTCCGCGAAGAACTGGCTCCCGCCATAGGCAAAATTCGAACTGTAGCCGTATTCGGCGCTCTTGAATTTCGTGAGCAGCCATTCGTCAAAGGCCTCGTCCATCACGAGGAAGCCCATCTCGTCACAGAGGTCCAGCAGTTCCGGCGCGGGGGGATTATGGGCGCAGCGTATACCGTTGCAGCCCATGTCCTTGAGGAGCCGGAGCCGCCGTTCCCAGGTTTCCCGGTAACTGGCCGCCCCGGTGAGCCCCCCGTCGTGGTGGATACAGACCCCCTTGATCTTGACCTGTTCCCCGTTCAGCAAAAAACCCCGGTCGCAGTCAAAGGCCGCGGTACGGATACCGGTACGGGTGGTATAGGTGTCAAAGGGTTTACCATCCAGGGTCAGGGATGTTTCCAGAC
The DNA here is from genome assembly GCA_026002595.1 of Spirochaetia bacterium. Lineage (GTDB taxonomy): Bacteria > Spirochaetota > Spirochaetia > Treponematales > Breznakiellaceae > BNUT01. The sequence goes on from BOBW01000065.1 coordinate 2,970, forward strand.
GGTACAGGTAGGGGTCCTGATCCGTCCAAAGGTGGGGATTTGCCAGACTGGGCAGCACCATGGAGTAAGCCCGGTCCCCCGCCTCAATATGAAGGGCGGAAGCATCCTTTAAAACTTCCTTACCTTCGGCGTCAAACAGATGCTGTTCCACCCCGATATCCACCGGAACAGCGCCGTCGTTCTTAACCCAGGTTTGAACCTGCAGCCGGCTTATCGTTTTATCGTTGTAAAAGCCGTTGGTAAGGATAAACACCCCGTTTTGATCGATGTGAACATCGGCAAAAGAAATGAGCCGCACATTGCGGTAAATGCCGGAACCGGTATACCATCGGGAATTAGGCTGGAGCGCGTTATTCACCCGCACCGCAAGGACATTATCCCCCTCAACGGTAAGCCCCGTAAGGTCCAGGGTGAATTCGCTGTACCCGAAGGAATGGCCCCCCAGTTTTTTACCATTCAGGAAAACGGTTGAGTCCATGAACACGCCGTCAAACTGAATGATAAGCCGCCGCCCCGGTTCCGGCTTCGGCGCGGTAAAATGTTTGCGGTACCAGCCGATCCCGGTTACCGCATAGCCCCCGCCGCCTCCGGTGGGGGCAGTCTGGGATACGGGATAGTCCACACCCCAGTCATGGGGCAGGACCAGGGGCTTCCAATCGCGGTCATCGAAGCCGGTTTCCGCAAACCACGGATCATCCCCAAGAAAAAAGTTCCAGCCATCATTAAAAGCCGCACAAAACCGGTCAGCAGTTCCCATGGGAATAGGCTCCTTAAATTTACTTGGCCGCTTTGGCGGCCTGGGCGTTAAACTCCTGTATCACCTTGTCTATCCCCGCCGCCTTAAGCTGGGCCTGCAGCGCCGCAATCGCCCGGGGAACGTCCCCGGCCATACCGCTCATCAGGGGCGTGTAGTACTCCGCGATAATGGATTCGATCATGGCTGTCTCGGAAGTGATATTGGACTTGTCAATGGAAATGCCGTCCAGGGGATGGGCGGGCTTAATATTTTTGTTCCAGGCGGCTTCCAACTGGTCCGCCCTGATCTGTACGGGCACGGGATTTTCCTGGTGTTCATCCCGGGTCAGATTCATGTTGTTCCAGCCCCAGGTGCAGTAGGAACCGAAGTCCGCAGCCTTTGGAAGCAGGGTATATTCCGTATCCCCCACCGGATTCCAATGGACGCCGGGAATACCGTACTGGGCCATATCGTGGATTTCCTTGTCTGTATACAGGAGATCCAGTACCATCAAGGCCCGTTCCTTTTTTTTGCTCGCGGCATTAATTGCCACGCCGTTGTTGATATAGGGCGCTACCGATTTAGGCTGGTTCGGGGTGAAGTCAACCAGGGTTACATTCCAGTCGGGATGAGCCTTGTTTGCTTCCTTTGCCTGATAAAGGGTGGAACCAAGATTCCAGGCCATGGTTGCGCTGGTTCCCCGGAGAAGCCCGTCCTGCCGCTGATCCGATGAAGCCAATGAGTCCTTTGACCAGTAGCCCTGATCATAGAAATTTTTCATGTCCAGACAGTACTGATTAAAATAGGGCCAGGCCAAAAGGTACTGGACCTTAGTATCCGACTTGTCCTGGGTGTGGTATAAAAAGAGTTCGCTGATGGAACCGCCCAATACGGCATATCCCTTGTCATGCATGTATTCGTAAAACATACCGCCCGCTACATTACCCCGGGGGGAAATACCGGTGCTGTTTTGATCTTTCGCCACCTTGCCGAGGAATTCAATCAGCTGGGAAAGGCTGGTAATATCGTTATAGCCGTACTTCTTCATCAAATCCCCGCGGACAGCATAAATATCCATGTTGAATTCATTGTTGTATTGGGGAACCATGTACACTTTCCCTGAGATATTTGCCTGGTCCCAGGCAACCTGGGGCACCGTCTTTGAGATACCGGGGGCGTACTTCTGAATAAAATCCGGGGTGAGCGCGTAGTAACCGCCCATGGACGCGGTGGTTTCATAATGAGCCCAGATAGACGCGGTAAATATCAGATCAAAATCCTCGCCCCCTGAAAAAAGCAGGGAATATTTCTGATCATGTTCCGCCCATGAAAGGAAGGAAAGCTCCACCCTGGCGTTAAGCTTCTCAGTAAGTTTCTTGTTGATCTCCGCCCAAACCGTATCCAGATCATTGGGCTTGTCCCCCAGGAGATACATCTTGATAACCTGCGGCTGGGATACATCAATGCCGTTATAGGTTTTCCCCGGCGAAACAACGCCCGCCGAATTTCCCTGATTCTGTGAACCCCCGCCGAATGCGAGGGCGCACCCCAAGAGCATGACCGCCAAAACCAGCACTGTCTTTTTCATACGAATAACCTCCTATGGTTTCGTAATTGAAATGATATATGATCGGAGCTTTAGAAAAACCCCGCATTAACCCTTTACTGCACCAATGGTAATTCCCTGCACAAAGTATTTCTGTACCATCGGGTACAGTAAAATGATGGGCCCGGTGACCACCACCGTAAGCGCCATTTTTAATGTCTGGGTCGGCATATTGATAGCCGACGCCGCACTGGCCCCCGCATGGGCTTCCAGAATTTTCTTGTAGGCTTCGATATTGTTCACCTGATTGTACAAAAAGTACTGCAGGGGCTGCATATTTTTGTTTTCGATATACAGCATGGCATTGTACCAATCGTTCCAGTAGGCCAGGGCAATAAATAATCCCACCGTGGCCATGGCGGGTTTTAACATGGGCATAATTATCTGAACCAGGATACGGAATTCGCCGCAGCCGTCGATCTTTGCGGCGTCAATAAGGGAATCGGGAATTGCGCGGATATAGCTTTTCATGATCAGCAGGTTATACACACTGAAAAGAAGGGGCAGTAATAGCGCCAGATAATTATTTTTCAGATGAAGATACCGGGTCATCAGAATATAACTGGGAACCAGCCCGCCGTTAAAAAGGGTGGTGAAGTAAAAGAAAAACGAAAACTTGTTCCGCCAGCCAAAGTCCCGCCGGGAGAGCACATAGGCGGTCATGGTCTGAATAAACAAACCCAGAACCGTGCCGAAAACCGTGAGGCAAATGGTTACGAGGTATGCCTTGCCCACTACCCCGGGATTCTTAAAGATAGTGCCGTAAGCCTCAAGAGAAAAATCCTGGGGCAGGAGGGAAAAACCGTGATCCCGTACCGCTGTTTCCGAGGACAGTGATGCTGATACTACCATAACAAAGGGTATCAGGCAGGCCAGGGCGATTAACGCGTTAAATGAATAGGCCAGAACCCCCAGTACCCTTTCATCCGCACCATGGCGTATCTTTTTTATGGTTGTTATTGTCATAACCCTCGTCCTCCTAAAAAAGACTGTAGTCGGGATCATACATTTTAACTGCCTTATTAACCAACAGAATGGTAATAAAACAGAGTACCGATTGATACAGCCCCGCCGCAGCCGACATACCGAAATCATTGTTGGTAATAAGCGCCCGGAAGGTAAAGGTATCAATTACATCGGTGGCATTGTGCAAAAGCCCGTTATTGCCCACCAGATTGTAGAACATATCAAAGTTTCCCCGGAAAATACCGCCCACCGCCAGCAAAAGCAGTATTACTACCGTGGGCATCATCAGGGGAACGGTAATGCGGAAGATCCGCTGAAAAACACTTGCCCCGTCGATAATGGCCGCTTCATAGACCGATGTATCAATCCCCATGATGGCCGCCAGGTACATCACCGATCCATAACCCACCCCTTTCCATGCGCCGAAAAGGGTAAGGATAATGGGCCATATTTTCCCCGTAGTATAGAAGTTAAACTTGTCACCCCCGACAGATACAATGAGGCGGTTGAAAAATCCAAAGTCATAACTCAACAGATTAAAGGCGATAACCGAAACAATGACCCAGGAAATAAAATAGGGCAGGAACATCACCGACTGGGCAGCTTTACGGAAGTACCGGTTCCGCATCTCCGTAAGGAGGATAGCTACGGCCATTTGCAGAAGCGTATTAAAGGCGATAAAGAGCAGATTGTAGAGTACCGTATTCTTTGTCACCAGCAGGGCCTTGCCTGACCGGAAGAAAAATTCAAAGTTCTTAAAACCATTCCAGGGACTGTTGAAGATGCCGCCGGCGTAGTTGTATTTCTTAAAGGCCATCACAATCCCCGCCATGGGGAGGTAGGCAAAAAGCACCGTATACAGTACCGCCGGCAGCAGCATGAGGAGAAAGATCCGGTACTTCACCAGTAAACCAAAAAAACCTGTTTTTTTCATGCAGCATTCCTCCTCTTACACATACTTAATACTGCGATAGGCATCCATAGCCTTACTGGGCGTACCATCGGCCCGCCAGGCGCTCAGGGCATATCCGCTCCAGACTTTAGCGCCTTCGGGCTCCCAGTAAAAAAGACCCCTGCAGCGCGGCGCAAGACTGCACTTTTCAATAACGCTCATCAGCAGCTCATAGCTCTGTTCTTCCTCTTCATCAATACCGCCGACCTCTACAATCATGATATCCCTGTCATACCGATCGGGCAGCAGCCGCAGGGTTTTTTCCAAATCATCAATGATTTCGCTGTTGGGTTTGTTGAACCAGTAGGGATAGTATGAAAGGCCAATCATGTCATAATGACAGCCGCATCCGGTTAAGCTGTCAAAGTAATGCTGACAAAACGCCGTATCATTACCCTGGGCAAGATGAATGATGGTTTTTACCGAAGGGGCGATTTCCTTTACCCCTTTATAAGCGGCATTATACAGCCGGGTAAGTTTGGCAAAATCATCGGTGCTGCCGTCGGGCAGGAGCATACCAGGGTTTGTTTCATTACCCAGCTGCACCCATTCGGGGACAAGGCCCCCTTCCGCAAAGGCCTTCATCGTATCACGGGTATATTCGTATACCGCGTTCTCCAATTTGTCGAAGGGATACTCCGCCCATGCCCTGGGCTTTACCTGCTTTCCGGGATCGCACCAGGTATCGCCGTAATGAAAATTGATCATGATGCGGTATCCCGCGGCTTTTCCCCGCAGCCCCATGGCAAGGGTCTCCGCCGCAGAACAGTGCCCGGCGTGGGGATCATCCGAGGGGTTAACCCAGGAACGGAGCCGCAGGGCATTAAGGCCGTATTCCCGCAGGGTAATGAGCAGGTCCTGTTCCCTGCCCTCCCGGTTACGGAACACAAAGCCCGATTGTTCCATCTGGGGCAGCCAGCCCACATCGGCCCCCGAAGCAAAGGACCCCTCAAATTTAAATTCCTTCAATTTTTATGCCTTCCTTAAAATAAGGGTAACCCGGTTTCCGGTATCCTGATATAGAAAAGATGGTAAAAAATATGGACAATTCTGCAATTTGTTGTATGATTTATCTATGGATGAAGGATTAGGGCTTTTTTTTGACGGAGAAGTTCAGCGCCTCATCGACAGCTTTACCTATTGCTTTAAGGTGCGGATCACCATCTTTTCCACCGTGATTGAAAGTATGATTAAGGGATTTCCCGTGGAGATTCCCCATGATCTTTCCGGTTTTTGTACCCTGATCCGTGAAAAATTCCTCCTCCGCTGTTTACAGCAGGACCGGCAGATGTGCCGGCGGAGCAGCCATGGGGAGCTGGTATACCAATGCTTTGCAGGTCCTACGGAAATGGTCATGCCCATACTGGTAGACAAGGCGCTGGTCGGATATGCCATGATAGGCCAATTCAGAACCCGGGAAACGCTGCCCCATGAGATCATCAATGAATGGGAGAAGGTCGGCGGCAAAGGTGAAGACTTACAATCGGCGTTTCAGGAACTGCCCTTTTTTGACAAGACCAGCATGGATAATATGCTGCGCCTGTTTTCCATGCTTATCAACTTTATCGTTACAAAAGACTATGTACGTTTCCGCCATCCAAATCTGGTAGAAAGTGTCAACCGCTGGCTTGATACCCATATAGAAGAAGCAATTACCCTGACCACAGTTGCTTCAGCTATAGGCAGGAGCCCTTCATCGGTCTCGCACTCGATTAAGCAGCATTTAGGCATAAGTTTTAAGGAACTGTGTATTCATAAGCGGGTTCAGCGTTTTGAAAGTATCATCATCTCCGAACCGGACAGCTCCATCCAGGAAGCGGCTTCACGGGTAGGGTACGAAGATCCCCTCTACTTTTCGCGGGTGTACAAAAAAGTACGCCGCATCACCCCTTCGGAATTCCGCCGCTCTATTCGCAACAAATAAAAAAGCCTGGCAATGACCGGGGCCTTCAATCGTCCTAAAGAACGATTGCCCGCAGGCGGGTAGTGTTACCTGATTGAGGCCCACGCGGTGATGCATTTATACAATAACACCCTTACGGGTGCTTACGTGCGCGCCTACTTTCCCGCCAAAGGTTCCCCCCTGAGAGGTGGGAAAGCAGGCATTAGTCCTGTAAATAAAAAAGCCTGGCAATGACCTACTTTCCCACCCCTCAGGGGGGCAGTATCATCGGCGTAAGAGGGCTTGACTTCCGTGTTCGGAATGGGAACGGGTATAACACCTCCACCATAATCACCAGGC
>BOBW01000066.1 GCA_026002595.1 Spirochaetia bacterium
GGACCGTAACGGTGACCAGCCGTGTTGCCCCCTCCCCGTCCCGGGCCATGGCACGGGCAAGTTTGATGCAGACATCTTCCAGGGCTTCAGCGAAAAGCTGATAGTCTGTTCCTTCAATATTGATGAGAGCATTACCGGCCTCACCGTTTGCCATGACGAGGATCGTGTCGTTGGTAGAGGTGTCCCCGTCCACGGTGACCCGGTTAAAGGAATGTTTGACCGCAGCGCGCAAAGCCCGATCCAGCAGTTCCCGGCTGATGGCGGCATCGGTGGTGACAAAGCAGAGCATGGTGGCCATGTTGGGATGGATCATCCCGGAACCCTTGGTCATGCCGCCAATCCGTACCGGTTTGCCGCCGATCTCCAGCTCCACCGAAGCGGCCTTTTTCCGGGTATCGGTGGTCATGATCGCTTCCAGGGCCGCCTCGTGCCCCGCCGCATCTCCGCGCAGGCTGCTCGCCAATGCGCCGATGCTGGATTCCACGGCGGCAATGGGGAAGGGCACCCCGATAACCCCGGTGGAGGCCACCGCCACATTGTCCGCTTTCAGGGCAAACTCATCGGCGGCAAGAGCCGCCATGCGCCGGGCCGCGGCAAGCCCCGCCTCCCCGGTGCAGGCGTTGGCATTCCCCGAATTGGCGATCACCGCCTGGCATTTACCGTCCGCAAGGTGATCCCGGCTCACGAGGACACTGGCGGCCTTGACCCGGTTCGTGGTAAACATGGCTGCCGCGACGCAGGGCTTCTCCGAATAGATAAGGCCCAGGTCCCGCTTTTTGGAGGAAGCCTTAATTCCGCACCAGATGCCCCCGGCCTTGAAGCCCTTGGGAGCGCACACGCCGCCGCTTATATCTTTCATCTTTTGCTCCTAAAACAGCGCCGGAACCGCGTTAAGCCCGACGGTTTCATCAAACCCAAAAATGATATTCATATTCTGCACCGCCTGTCCCGCCGCGCCCTTCACCATATTGTCGATGGCGCTGATGATGATCAGAGTGGTCCCGGCGGGGTCCAGATGCACCGATATGTCGCAGAAGTTGGACTGCCGCACCCGGTTGGTAGTGGCGATCACCCCTGCGGGAAGAACCCGCACGAAGGGCTCGTCTTTATAAAAATCGGTGTAAATCTGACAAATCTCATCGGTTTTTGCGGTGATTTCCTTTGATGGCGGTCGGGGGGCTCCGGCGGACACGCCGCTGGGCCGCCAGCTTTCAGCCAGGGGAATGTAGATCGTGCTAAGGATACCCCGGTTCACAGGGACCAGATGGGGGGTAAAGATCACGGAAACGGTGTCAGGCACCATTTCGGATCGGGCGGCCATGAAGGCCAGATTCCGGCTGATCTCCGGAGTGTGCCGGTGGGCTCCCACTTTATAAGGCGCCACCGAGTCGGCGCATTCGGGATAATGGAAGGACTGCAAAGGCTCGCGGCCGCCGCCGGTCACCCCGGATGCGGCATCGGCGATAATTGTGGCGCCGCTCGCCGCGATGCCCTTGGCCAGCGCGGGAAAGGCCCCCAGGGATGTCGCCGTGGGATAGCAGCCGGGGTTACCGATAATGACGGCCGCTGGTTTCCCGGAGGAGCTGCTTCGGGCTGCGTCAGCAGAAGCCAATTCCCGAATCCGCCGCCGGTTCAGTTCCGGGAGGCCATAGACCGAACGCTCCCGCAGTTCCGGGTGCTGGTAGGGCTTGCCGTACCAGGCGGTATAGGTCTCTTCATCATCATCAAAACGGAAATCCGCGGACAAATCGATATAGGGGATGCCCTTGTCCGCCGAGGCTTTGGCATAGGGCTCCCCTACCCCATTGGGCAGACTGGCAAAGACCACGTCCGAGGCGGCGATCACCGCATCGGCATTCTCCAGCACCGCGGAGATGCGCCCCAGGAAATTGGGATACACCTTTTCAATCCGGTCCCCCTCAAAACTCACCGAGGACAGGGACAATTTATCGATATGGGGATGCCCCGAAAGGATTCTGACCAGTTCGGCCCCCGCATACCCGGTTGCGCCGATAATACCTGCGACCATTGACTAAACCCTCCAAAATTAAGCTCAATCTTCCTCAAAAAACAGAATTTCCCCCGTTTTTAACCATTAAAATCAAAATTTACCGAATTGTATATAGGACGATGGAGCTTCAACGGAGGCGGGTGAGGGAGGGAACGGAAAAGTATCTGCAATAATATGCTTTCATATGTCTATTTTTTGCATAAATATTCATTTTTGTCAATAGGGTTAAGCACCACCGCTGCCGATACCGGATTGGCAGGCGGTGTGGCGGTGCCCTGGAAGGGAATAATACGGCATGGTACACAAAGGCCATACCGCATTTTTTAGCAATAGCCTTTTTACTCGATAAGCCCCAGAGCGCCCCGCAGAATATCCTCCGCAATTTCTTTGGACATCTCCGCCAATGACGGGTCCAGGCTCGCATTAGCGATTAGGCTGGAGGCGACCTGCTGGTTCAGCAGAGCCTTGGGAATGGTGTAAAGCACGAAGGCGGTATACTCATCGGAATAGACATCCTTCTGGTCGGGGTCGTAGCGGCGCTGCAGTAGCCACCAGTCACCTTCACGCTGGGCTCCGGAATAATTTACGTTCACCAGGGCGTTAATCGAATTCTCGATGGACTGCTGATAGCTGCCGGAACCGGCTCCGGCAGCGATGGAAGAGTTGGCTCCCCCGGAAGACTGCGCCTGGCCATCCACCTTGGCGGTATAGGCGGATTGGATACTGGTACGCAGCATCGCGCCTATCTGCTGTTGGGCGCTGAAGCTGTCCGCCCAGGCAAGGACAAACTGCTTGTTTACCCCGGTTTCCTGGCCGATAACGCAGTACTTGTCCTTGTATTCCGGCAGGGCTTGGACCCCGGAAATCCGCCCGGTCATGAAAAGTTTAACCCATTCCGGGGTGGAAATGTTCATCCCCGTGCCCTTGTCTTCCAGGGTAACCACATTGACCTTTGGCCCCGAAGCGCATCCCGCCAGAGTCAGCGCCAGTAATGCTGCGGACAAAATGACCGCCGCTTTTCTTAATTGCATGCTATTCTCCTTTCCAAAAAGCAAAATATATCAAGCCCATACGGGCCAGATTTTCTGATACAGACCGCCGCGGCCCTATTCCAGCAGGGATGAAAGATAACCGTTGAAGGCCCGTGCAAAACCGTTTTCCTCCGGCTCCGCAATGGAAGCCTCAATTTTCCGCAGGGCCAGTTGGCGGGCCTCACTTTCAGTGTCGCGGCTGGCCCGGTCTTCCCCGGCATAAGAAAACACTTCAATCCCGTCCTTGTCTTCCGCATAGACATTCAACACATACCGTACATTCTTATACCGCTGGTTCGTTCCGAAATCCGCGTTTTCCATTTCAAGGGAAGCATTGAAGCGATAGACCGCCGCCCCTGACCGGGTAGTCCTGAAAGCGCGCCCGGAAAAAAACTGGGAGAAAGACCGGGCAATCCGTCCGCCCGTATCCCCCTCCACCGTAACGCTGATGACGATGCTCCGGGCGGTGTTCTGCAGCAGTACCTTGATAGCGTCCGCGCTTCCGTATGAGGGCTTTTGCGAAACCGTCCGGGGGTCCAGCACCTCCACAATGCTCTGAAAATTATCCGTAGGCACAGCGATACTGTGGGCATAATTGAGCGCCGCATAGGCGTCAAAGGTGGCAGGTCTCTCCGCCGCCAGAGCCATCAACCGGGCGATAAGCTTTTCATTTTCCCGTATCATTGCCGAGTAGCGGGCCCCGCTTTCCCGCCGGTTCATCCGGGCGTTTACATAGCAGGTCCCGTCCGGCGCACGGTACAAATCCGTCTGCACCCCGATCAAGCCGTGTACATTGGAAGCCGTTGTTACCTCCGCGGCCATAGTTTTACTTTCATCAAAGGTGATGGACTTCTTCCCCGCCGCTTCGGTAATAACCTGGGCAAACTGCTGGGAGGTTTGGGTCAGGCTTGCCACATCGGTTTTGAAGGCCCGGGCCAGGGCGCAAAGGATGAGGATACCGCAGAAACACTGGCAAAATCGATTGCTTCATCAAGCCTGGTCAAGGCCGCCTGTTTTGGCGCCGATGCCAACTTTGGCCGGATTCTCTGCGCCATGGGTTACTCCGGCGTGGACTTCGACCCGGACAAGACCGATGTTTTTTTTGCCAGTAAGCAGGGCAGTGTACTGGTGTATGAGCAGGGTAAGCTGGTTCAATTTTCCGAGGAGGAGGCGAAAAAAATTCTTCTCGAAGAAGAGATCGAAATCAACGTTAAACTTTCAGGCGGCACAGGAAGCGCCGCGGTTTGGGGCTGCGATCTTACCTACGATTATGTTAAGATAAACGGCGATTACCGCTCATAGAAGGGATATAATGAAAGAAACAGTAACCAACGGCCAGCGGGCCGAGACCCTCATCCACGCGCTGCCCTATATCCAGCGCTACCGGGGCAAGACCGTGGTGGTCAAGTACGGCGGGAACGCCATGATCAACGAAGAACTGAAAAACGCCGTGATCCAGGATGTGATCCTGATGAACTGCGTGGGCATCCGTACCGTACTGGTCCATGGCGGGGGGCCGGAGATCGAGGCGCTCCTGAAAAAGACCGGCAAGGAAAGCCGTTTCGTTCAGGGCCTCCGCTACACCGACGAGGAAACCATGGAGGTCGTCCAGATGGTCCTCTGCGGAAAAGTCAACAAGGATATCACCGCCCTCATCGAAGCCGCCGGGGGCAAGGCTATCGGGCTCTGCGGCATCGATGGGGCCATGCTCAAGGCCCGGCGTCTCAAGACTGCCGATGGCGAGGACCTGGGCCTGGTTGGGGAAATCGAGGAAGTGGATATCTCCACCCTGAACACGGTGCTGGATTCGGGAGCCATTCCGGTGCTGTCATCGGTGGCCTTCGGTATCGGAGATGACGCGGGGCGCGCCCTCAACGTCAACGCCGACACCGCCGCCGCCAAGGTCGCCGCCGCGGTAAAGGCTGAAAAACTCATATTGATGACCGATGTGCGGGGTATCCTCCGTGATGTGCAGAACCCCGATTCCCTTATCAAGACCGCCGCCCGTGCCGAGCTGGAGACCCTTAAGAAAACGGGGATCGTGAGCAAGGGGATGATCCCCAAGGTGGAGTGCTGCACCACCGCCCTCGACGGGGGGGTGAAGAAGGCTCACATCATCGATGGCCGCCTGCCCCATGCGCTGTTAATCGAACTCTTTACCGATGAGGGAATCGGTACAATGATTGAGTAGTAATACTGTCAATAGTAATACTGTGTAAAGGAGAAACCATGAGTGACGTGTTTATGAATACCTACCACCGGCTGCCGGTTACTTTTGCGAAAGGCGAGGGGGCCTGGCTTATCGATGTGAACGGGAAGAAGTACCTGGATTTTACCGCCGGGATTGCGGTGAACAGTTTGGGCCACGCCTACCCCCCGCTGGTTAAGGCCATTGCGGAACAGGCGGCCAAGCTGAACCATGTCTGCAATTATTACCAGAGCGATGTCTCCGCCGCCTTTGCGGAAAAGCTCGTGGCCGCCTGCGCCGGGGCAGGGATGAAAAAAGTTTTCCTTGCCAACTCCGGCGCGGAAGCCAACGAGGGCGCCGTCAAGATCGCCCGGAAATATTCGTTGTCCAAGTACGGCCCTGGTCGGCATCAGATCGTCACCCTTAAGGGGAGCTTCCACGGCAGGACCATCACTACCCTGTCCGCCACCGGGCAGGATGTGTTCCACCAGAATTTCGGCCCCTTTACCGAGGGCTTTGCCTATGTGGAATCCGGGGACATCGACGCCCTGGACAAGGCCCTGGATAAGTCCACCGTGGCGGGCTTCCTGGTCGAAGCCATCCAGGGTGAAAGCGGCATCAAGCTCCAGAGCGCGGAGTACATTGCCGCTGCGGCAAAGTTCTGCGCGGAGCGGGACATCCTCCTCATGTTCGACGAAGTCCAGTGCGGCGTGGGCCGGACCGGAACCTTCCTTGCCTGTGAGGCTTGCCATGACGAGCATGGCTTCGGCATCAAGCCCGACGTGGTCACCTTGGCCAAGGGCCTTTCCGGGGGCATCCCCGTGGGCGCGGTGCTGGCCGGTGAAAAGACCGCCGATGTGCTGCAGACGAGCGATCACGGCTCCACCTTCGGGGGCAACCCCATCGCCGCCGCCGCCGGGCTCGTGGTTTTGGAGACCGTCAACAATCCTGCATTCTTAAAGGAAATTGCCCGGAAGGGTGAAAAGATTCAGCATATCATCAAATCCTGGAACAACCCAAAGGTTAAGGAAGTCCGGGGCAAGGGGTTGATGATCGGCGTGGACATCACCGAAGAAGCCTGGCCGGTTCTGGAAAAGGCCATTACACGGGCGGACGCGAAAACGCCGGGGCTGCTTGTTTTGAGCGCCGGAAAAAATACCCTGCGCCTCGTTCCGCCCTACATTATCAGCGATGCTGAAATCGAAGAGGGATTAGAAATACTGCGGGCCTGTCTGTAGCGGTTTAGGTGTGAAAGCGGCAAAGGCGGTATCACTCAAAACATTCGGCAAAACAACGGCACAGCGGGTTTCGTTTTCCGCTATACCCGAGTGCGGCGAAGAAGAAGCCTGGAAACAGCGCATACAAAAGTATTTGCTCTATGGTGAGAATTGTGTATAAAGTACTCTTTGTAGATGATGAGCCATGGGCGATTATTGATATACTCCACAGCATCCGCTGGGAAAATTCCGGCTTTGAAGTTATCGGCCATTATGAAAAACCACGGGAAGCAAAAAAGATAATTTTGGATCAAAGGCCCCATCTTGTTTTTGTAGACATCAACATGCCGGTGATGAACGGATTTGAATTGATCCGGCAGTGCCGGGAAGAGGGCAGCGAGGCTGCCTTTGTCATTTTAAGCGCCTACTCGGATTTTGAATTCGCCAAGCAGGCGATCAAGGCGGCGGTGCTGGATTACTGCCTGAAGCCGGTGAACCCCGCGGCATTGACAAAAATGCTGAAAGAGATCAAGGCGCAGCTTGATGAAAAAGAGGCAATAAAAAACGCCGAGGAAGAGGCTGAGAAGGAAATCCAGGCGGAACCACCGAATGTTCCGGCTATGGATGAACGGTTCAGCCATATTCTGGATTATGTTAAAGATCATTTTAAGGAAAAGCTGCTCCTCCGGGAACTGGCGGAAGAGTTTGCCTTTAACAGAAACTATATCTGCTATCTTTTTAAAAAAAATACGGGCAATACTTTTTCCAATTATATCATCCGCCTGCGGATAGAAAAGTCAAGGGAGTTTCTTGAAACCACGGACCTTCCCCTGCGGGTTATCGCCGAGGAAACCGGCTTTATGGACTGCTACTATTTCAACAAGGTATTTAAAACCATCTGCGGAATACCGCCCCATAAATACCGGGTACAGATAAAAAACCAGGGGGCGTCCCATGCGCCATAGGATCAGCAGCCGCAGCCTGCGGACCCAGATTGTGATTATCGTACTTGTTTCCATGTCGGTGATGCTGGTTTTTCAGGGATTGTCCATGGGGAATTTTATCAGCCGCAACAATCAGTACCGGCGGGAATATATCGGCGCAGCAAATGAAACCATCGCGGCATCCCTCAATGCCATGGGGGAAAATATCAGGAGCATGGCGGTTTACATAGCGTCCTTTGAATCCTTTAAAAACCTTTATTTCCCCAACCGTTCCTCCCCGCAGAATACCGCCGACATGGTAAGCGATGTCTTCTATTCGGTCAGGTTTATCGCCAACTACTATCCGATAATTCTGGATGTGGCGGTGGTAGGGCTCAATAAGGTCCCCTTTAGTTATTATTTGGGCTTCGGTTATGGTTTTATTGATCTGATGCAGACCGAATATGATTTTACCGATCCCGATGCCACGGAGAGCAGGTTTTTCTATTTTGACGGAGAGGATTACTTTATCTATGTCACCCCGATCAGCGCTTTGTTTTCCAGCACCGGGGACGCCCCAAAGATCGCCTCCTGCATTTTTATCTGCGACATGAGTTATATCCGGGACCTGGTGATGATCAACACCGCTGACGCAACGGTTAATTTTTCCGTTTACGATCAGGCGGGAAGGCTTATCGCTTCCAGCGGGCATGAAGAAAACAGGATAAACAAAACGATGGAAGTTGTATCCGCAGCCGGCAATATGGGGCTTTCGGTGACAGCCTCCGGGGGAAGCGCCGGAATAGCGCCGGGGCGCGGCGAAACAACCCGTTTTATCCAAACCTTTTTTATCTTCTCCATTATCCTTTTGGTGATTATCACCTCAGCGGTTATCGTTTTGCTGCGCCTGCGGATAGCCCGGCCAATTTCCAATCTGGTAAAAAGCCTGGAGCCCCAGGCAGACCGGCCCCTGCGTTCCCGGCTTGCCCCCAGTAACATTGATGAAATCGATCACATCGTGGATGCGGTTAATACCCTGCTTGACGAGATTGAAGAATATACCCAAAAGAGCATGGCGGCCCAGCAGAAGATCTACGAAATGGAACTGCGGAAAAACGAGGCGGAAATTTATGCCCTCCAGAGTCAGATAAACCCCCACTTTTTAAACAATACTTTGCAATGTATCCGCAGTATCGCTATTTCAAAGGGGGTTGATGAGATTGCCGCCATAACCCTGGCAATGTCGGAACTGTTCCGCTATTCCATGAACTATGAGGAATATGTTTTTGTAAAGGACGAACTTGAAATAGTCCGTCATTATATTGTCATTACCAATATACGGTTTCAAAACCGTTTCAAATTTTCCTTCGACATTGATCCGGAAATAGAAAGCTGCCGCATGTGCCGGATGATCCTCCAGCCCCTGGTGGAAAACGCGGTACGCCACGGGGTTTCCCAGCGGGAGGACGGGGGCCTTGTGGTGATCATCGGGAGGATGAAAGAGGGGGTCATCTCTTTTGAGGTGACCGACGACGGCCCCGGTTTTGACGCGGAACGGCTCATGGAAATCCGGCAGGAACTGTTCTATTCCTTTACCGAAAACAGGGAAATGAAAAAGGGCGGCTCCTTCGGCCTTTCAAACATTAACCAGCGGCTCAAACTCAATTACGGCGAAAGCTACGGCCTTGAAATAGAGCATAGGAATTACAAAACCCTGGTCCGTATCCATTTCCCGGACCGTTAATCTTAACATAATACAAAAAGTGATGAACATAGTACATTGCCGCTTCCACTAAGGGAATCTATCATTCTAGTCAGGAATACTTAGGAGGTTCCATTATGCGTAAATTGTTACTCGTTTTATGTACCCTTATTTTTCTGACCCTCCCGA
>BOBW01000067.1 GCA_026002595.1 Spirochaetia bacterium
GTGCCGGATCTGTCCCTGGAAACCCATTTTCTCAACCGCACCGGGACCCGCAGCCCGGCGGATTTGGCGGGGCTCACCTACTACTGCGTCCCCATCCGGTCCGGGGGGAGTCTTATCGGGACTTTAAGCGCGGAACGGCGTATTGATGATACGGACCGGGAAAACCAAATGGCCTGGGACCGGGCTTTTCTGGAAAAGGTTTCTTCCATAATTGCGGATTCCGCCAAGCTGCGGGAACGTATTATGGAAGAACAGTTCCGGCTCCGCCGGAGTGAGGGGGATGAGGCGGAGCAAGGGCCCGGCCGGGAACTGGAAAGCGGCAGCTGGTCCCAGAGCGGGCGGATTGCGGCGGGGAGTGCCATCATCGGGACCGGCAGCGCCATGCGGGATGTCTACGGGATGCTTACCCAGGTGGCCCCCAGCGACGCCACAGTGCTGATCACCGGGGAAAGCGGCACCGGTAAGGAATTGGTGGCGGCGGAACTGCACCGCCTTTCCAAACGGGCCGCTTCCCCCCTGGTCAAGATCAACTGCGCCGCCCTGCCGGAATCGATCATCGAAAGCGAGCTTTTCGGCCACGAAAAGGGGGCCTTTACCGGCGCAACAAGCCAGCGCAAGGGCCGTTTCGAGATGGCCGACAAGGGCTCCCTCTTTCTCGATGAAATCGGGGAACTTTCGCCTCAAATTCAGGTGAAGCTTCTTCGGGTGCTCCAGGAGCGGGAACTGGAGCGGGTAGGGGGGACCAGTACCATCAAGGTTGATGTCAGATTGATTGCCGCCACGAACCGGAACCTTGAGGAAGAGGTCAAGGCGGGCCGCTTCCGGGAGGACCTCTACTACCGGCTCAACGTGTTTCCCCTGCAAATTCCCCCCCTGCGGGAGAGGAAGAGCGATATCGTCCTTTTGGCGGATCATTTTACCGGCAAGTACGCCGAAAAAAACGGCAAGCACATCAAGCGCATCTCCACCCCGGCCATCGATCTCCTTACCAGCTATTCCTGGCCCGGCAATGTCCGGGAACTGGAAAACTGCATTGAGCGGGCGGTGATCCTCTCGGTGGACCAGGTGATCCATTCCTATAATCTCCCCCCCAGCCTTCAGTCTGCGGCGTCCACCAACACGGAACCCACCACCACCCTGGAAGCGGCCCTGTCCCGGCTGGAAAAGGAAATGATCGTTGAGGCCCTGAAAATGGCGGACGGCAACATGGCCTCCGCCGCCCGGCGCCTGGGCATCACCGAACGGCAGATAGGTCTCCGGGTTCACCACTACGGCATCAACTGGCGGCTCTACCGGGCTACAAAAATGTAGAACGGGTCAAAAGAACATACATTTTCGTATGAAACATTAAGAAAGAATATTAACCACGAACCACACGAACCACACCAAAAAGATCATTTAGTTCGTGTTTTTCGTGTGGTTCGTGGTTAAATTCTTATTTTTGGAACCAACTTGATTCTCTATTTTTTTCTTCCTTCGTGTTCTTTGTGCCCTTTGTGGTTAAATTTCTTCTCTTGGCACGGTCCTTGCTATATGGTTGGTAACAACTTTTTAGGAGGACAAAAGTGCGAAAGAGAATCGCTATTTTAAGCGTTCTGCTGCTGTGTGTGGGAATTTCCGCGTTTGCACAGGAAAGTGTTGAAAGTCTTGGATTTTCGCTGGATGTGATCTGGCTGTTCGTGGGAGCCGTCATGGTCTTTGCCATGCAGGCCGGTTTTGCCTGCGTTGAGACCGGGCTTACCCGTGCGAAGAACGCCACGAATATCACCATGAAGAACCTGATGGACTTCTGTATCGGTTCCATCGTGTACTGGGCCATTGGCTATGGCTTTATGTACGGGAAGGATGCGCTGGGGGGTATCATCGGCGCCAGCGATTTCTTCCGGGGACCGGCGGCTCTGGACGAAGAATCCGGCCGCTTTTACTCAGGCTGGTTTTTCCAGATGATCTTCGCCGCCACCGCCGCGACCATTGTATCAGGGGCAATGGCCGAGCGGACCAAGTTCAAGTCATACCTGATTTACACCTGCTTCATCTCGGCCTTCGTCTACCCGATCTCCGGGCACTGGATATGGGGCAGCGGCTGGCTTGCCCGGCTCGGCTTCCACGACTTCGCCGGTTCCACGGTGGTCCACTCGGTGGGCGGCTGGGCGGCCCTGATAGGCGCTGCGGTGCTTGGCCCCCGTATCGGCAAGTACACCAAAAATGCCGATGGCAAGATCACGGTAAAGGCCTTCCCCGGCCATAATATCCCATACGCCTGTCTCGGTGTGTTCCTGCTCTGGTTCGGCTGGTTCGGCTTCAACGGCGCCAGCACCGGTATTGCCACGGTGGGCGGGGGCGGTATCTGGAGCGGCTACAACATCGCGCGGGTCTGTACGACCACCGCCCTTGCCGCGTCTGCCGGCGGTCTCGGCTCCCTGTTCTTATCCTGGGTCTGGTTCAAGAAGCCCGACGTTTCAATGAGCATGAACGGCGTCCTCGCCGGCCTTGTGGCCATCACCGCGCCCTGCGCCGTGGTCAGCCCCGGCGCCGCTATTGTTATCGGCTTTATCGGCGGCATACTGGTTGTCCTCGCGGTTGAGTTCATCGACAAGGTCCTCAAGATCGACGACCCGGTGGGCGCTTCATCGGTACACCTCGTGAACGGTATCTGGGGAACCATCGCGGTGGGCATCTGGGCCAATGCGCCCGGAGACGGCGTGGTTGGACTCCTCCACGGCGGCGGCTTTACCCAGCTTGGCAAACAGCTTATCGGTGTTGTGTCGGTGGGCGCATGGGCGGTGGTCACCAGCCTGGTCCTGTTCCTGGCGATTAAGGCCCTTGTAGGGCTGCGGGTCAGTCCCAAAGAAGAACTGATGGGGCTCGATTTGAGCGAACACAAGTCGGAAGCCTACACGGGCTTCCAGATCTTCTCCAACATGTAGGGGGTGAATGATGAAACTGATAATCGCATACATACAGCCTCATGCGCTGAACGATGTTAAGCAGGAACTTTTTAAGGCCGAGGTTTTTAAGATTTCGGTAACCAACGCCATGGGCTGCGGACAGCAGAAGGGCTACACCGAACAGTACCGGGGCGTCGAAGTTGAAGTGAACCTTTTAAAGAAGGTCCGCGTTGAAATCGCGGTGAACGATAACTTCGTGAAGCCCACCATAGACGCCATCATCCGGGGGGCGCGGAGCGGCGAAATCGGTGATGGGAAGATCTTCGTCCTCCCTATCGAAGAAACCATCCGCATCAGGACCGGGGAAACCGGATCGGCGGCTATCGGCTAAGAAAAAATCGGGGAGTTTCCCTGAATAAAGATTATGTAAAAATGTTGAAGGCGGTGGGATAAGTCTTTTGGCGCAGCCAACGGTCCCGCCGCCTTTTTTGTTTGCGTTTTGTGCCATATCAAAGAGATTTTTTAAAAACACATTTTTTCGCTTGACATTTCCAAAATCCAAAGGTATATTCTAATAGGAATGAACGTTCATTCCGCATTTTTGATATTTATGAAGGAGGCAAAACTATGCCTATCCAGTCAAGCAAACGAGACGACCTCTTGAACGCCGCCCTTAAGCTTATTGCCGGTCAAGGCTTCCATGCCGCGCCCATGTCCCAGATTGCCGAGGAAGCCAATATCGGCGTGGGAACGATTTACCGCTATTTCAAGAACAAGGACGAACTGATTAACGGCCTGTATCTTGAAATCCGTAAACGTATGGCCGAGGCAATCGGCAAAGACCAGGACGAAGCCGCGCCCGTAAAGGCGCAGTTCGTTAAATCTTTGCAAAATCTTATCCGCTATTTGATTGAAAAGCCTGAGGAAATACAGTTTACCCAACAATACGAAAATTCTCCGTTCATTACCGATGAGACAAAAGCGGAAATCGAAAAAACAGCCTCCCCCATTTCGGATCTGCTCATCCGCGCCCAAACAGAAAAACTGCTTAAGCCCCTGCCTTTTACGGTGCTTATGTCGATGTTTTCCGGCGCGTCAATGGGGCTGTTGAAAGCGTATTTGCAAAAAAAATCGTCCCCCACAAAAATGAACGAAGCGATTGAGGCAATCTGGGATATGTTAATCCCCAAAAATACAGAAGGAGTAAAACAATGAAGAAGTGTTTAATAGTGGGTGTGTTTCTTTTGGCGGCTTCCTTTTCGTTTGCGCAAATGAAATGGAATGTGGAACTTTACGGCGGAGCAATGCTGTTTGACGAAACCAGCGGAATGAACGGCCCTGAAACCGTTTTTACATCCACGTCCATTTTGACGGGGATTTCCGGCGGTGTTTATTTTAATGATACCATTGGTCTCAAAGCCTATTTGGATTTTCTCATTCCGTTGACTTACACTGCCGCGCCAGATGGTGGGACTAGGGCAACGCGGGGCGACTACGATTTCCTTTTGGGAATGGATGAATTCTTTGGCGTAGTTTTTAACGTAGTCAAAACCGAACGCCTTACCGTTCCGGTAATGGCAGGATTTCACGGCAAACTGTTTTTTTCCACCATTGCGGATTATTTTACCACGGCGGCAAATAGCGGTATCGGTCTTGGAATAGGCGCGGAATATGCCTTTAACGATAATTGGTACATTTTAGCACGTGTAAACGGTTCATTCGATTTTCTGGGATTTTCGATAATGACACCACCGGAAGGCGGCCCGAAATTCGACATGGCGCTTATACGCACCTGGGGATTTGCGCCTCATCTTGGCATCGGCTTTAGGTTTTAGGGGGAACTATGGAAAACAATATTATTGCGTATTCTAAAATGGGCATTGTGCTTTTGCTTATCGGTATTTTTGGCGTTGTAAATGTCATTGGCGATATGGTTACCTCAATATTGGCGATAACCCAATCATTTGACGGCAGCGCTTTCTTTTCTTTTTTCTTTCAGGTTTTTGCCAATAAACAACTGTTTTTTATTGCCGGAACATTAACGCTTATTTGCAACATTTTGTTTTTGGTGTTTATGTTTGGGCGTAAATTGTTTTTGTTTCAACTGTTTTTCTTTGCTTCCTGCATTATTGCGTTGATACATTTACTGGTTAATTTGTTCGCTTTATATCCGCTTACCATTTTCGATATTATGGTAAATGCGAATCTAAGTCCCCTACTTATGGGCATCATTAATCCTGTGCCGGGATTATTACGGACAATGTATCCGGCATTTTTAATAACAGGGATACTTGCTTCATTGGGTCTTTTGATTGTTTGTTTTTTATACTTCAAACGTTCAAAACGTATTGCCGCCTGGTTTGGTTCAACTAATACAGTATAGAATAGACTTGTTCGGCAACCCGGTTGGTTGTCGAACAAGTCTAATATTTCTTTTGCTGTATCGGTTGAGGATGAATTCATGAAATCAAGGCGGAGTTGGAAATGGTCCATTCTTTGCCGGTGAGGGCGGAAAGAAAAGCCCCGTCGTGGCTTACCAGGAGCAGGGCGCAGCAACATTCCCTGAGCATTTCTTCCAACAGTAACACCGATTTTAAGTCCAGGTGATTGGTCGGTTCGTCCATGACGATGAAGGCGGGATTGTGAAAAACCGCGCGGGCGATGAGGAGCTTCCGCACTTCTCCGGGACTGGGCAGGGCCGACTGGAGGATGTTTTTGGGATCAGACCCGAGCCGTGAAAAACGGGAAAGGATCTCCCCACGGGACTTTTCATCTTCCTCATAAATTTGATCCAGCACGGCCCTGCTTTCTGCTTCTGTCAACTCCTGGGGCAGATAGAACAGGGATATTGACGGGGGAACGCTTTCGAGGATGCGCCCTATCAGGGTTGACTTTCCCGAGCCGTTCGGCCCGGTCAGGGCGATTCGGTCAAGGGCGCCCATGCTTAATTCCGGAAATGAAAGGCGCCGGTCCCCTGTTGCGCTTTCCCCCAAAACGACGCTTCCCGGTTCCAGCAAAAAGATCCTGTCCGCTTTGGAAGCGGCGGTCTCCATGGTGACGCCGGTCTTCCGCTTCGCCTGGGACGAAGAGGCCATGCCCTTGGCATCCAGTTCCCGGTCCAGGCGGCCGATGCGGGTTTCCATGCGCTTATAAAGATTTGCCCCCACCGCATCCTTGCCGGTAACTTTTGCCAGGTAGATCTTTGCCCTGGTATCGCTGTCCTTTGCCCCGGCGTTTTTTTTGGATAAACGATTGTGCCCGCCCTCCACATCCCGCCGCCTCTTGTCCGCTTCCGCTGCGAGCCGTTTCCGTTCATGCTGAATTTGTTCCCGCACCCGTCCCAGTTCAAGCAGCTCCCGGTCCGCCTCCGCCATGCCTTGGGTCACCCCGCCGGGCCGCAGCGTTGCGCCCCCGGTATCCAGAAAAAGGCAGCTATTGCAGAGCCGATCCAAAAGGCCGCGGTCATGGCTCACCAAAAGTCCGATGCCGGTATATCCGGCAAGTGCGTCGGCGATAAGTGTTTTCGCGTCCTGGTCCAGGTGATTGGTCGGCTCGTCCACGGCCAGCATTGCGGGATTACGGGAAAGGGCGATTGCCAGCTGCAACCGCTTCCGCTCCCCGTGGCTTAAACTGTCCCAGCGGTAGGGCCAGTCATATTCAATGCAAAGCCTGCCGCAAAGGGCCCCGGTCTCATTATCCGCGGAGCTGAAAAAATCTTCCCAGCCCTCAGGCAGATCATCGGTCCGCTGGGGGCAGTAAAGAATATTGTCCGGCTTTTTGATACTCCCGACGCCCGGCTGCAAAAGTCCCGCGGCGAGTAGTAACAGTGTGGTTTTTCCCGCGCCGTTCACCCCCACAATTCCCGTCCAGCCCCGGTGCAGATCAAAGCTTATGTTTTTTAGCACCGGTTCAACCGAAGAAGGGTAGGAATATTCAACTGTGTTAAAGGAGAGAAAATTTTGTGCCGGCAATTGCTTCCGTATTTACAGCTTGATTTCCCGCTTCCCGCCCTGCATGTCGCTGAAAACCGCAGTGCCATTAACATAGTAGAAGAGGGTGAAAATATCGTCATCCGCGGAGTACATCCGCTTAAGCCCCGGCATCACTTCCAGGGCCTTTTCCTTCGCCGCTTTGCCGGTATTGAACACCACCGTCCCGGTAAGCCGCAAGGTCTTGCCTTCAGGCGAGCAGGCGCTTATCTCCACCCTGGGATTGGCCTTCATCTGTTTGTACATATCCTTTTTGTTATTCGTAGAAAAGGTGAGTTTCCCCTCGTACTCCATGACGAAGCCCATGGGCCGCACCCGGGGCTGATCCCCATCGGCGGTAGCCAGAAAGAAAACCTTGCTGTCCTGAAGAAATTTGATGATTTCCTGCATAATGTAACTCCTTGCGGCGTCCGCCGCACATATATGTATAATTTAACGTACCATATTTGCTTCAGAGGCAGCAGTATATGCGGCATTACTTATTTTCTTGGTTTTTATTATCTGTATTATTGTAATGATAAAACCGATTGTGGTAATCAGAGAACCAATAAGGCTTATAATAACTCCGGGGTCTATTGTTTTATTCATAACCTTGTTACAGGATATAAGCTCTCATTAGCTTTAGTCAATAGGTCGCAATGCCTCAAAATTAATCTAGCCGAAAGGGGTACATGCCTCAAAACTAAAAATCTAGCCCAAATTACACTGGTTCCATCCTACCGAGGAGGAACAAATGGGGTTAGATATGTACAGCAAACGAAAAATCTGCAATGAGCTTTTCAGGCGATACCAAAAAGCCGGGAAAAAAGCGAAGGGTCGGAAACTTCGTTTCCGAAACTCCTGGACGAGTACGCCGAAACCCTCGGTTACAACCGGGATTATCTGGCACATCTTTTGGCAAACTGGGGGAAAACGCGCTATGCGGTCATAGGCGGGAAATCGGTCAAATACCTCGCGAAAGACACTCCAAAGGCCCGTAAAACGCGTCCTGAGGGCAAAAAAGGAGGGAGGCCGCGGAAGTACGGAGCGAAGTTCGCGGCGGTGTTATACGACATCTGGGAGTTTTTCGAGTGGCGGTGCGGTCGGAAACTTCGTTTCCGCAGCTCTTTGCCCCTATGCCCCGCCTGATGATCAACTTCCTCGTGAGCGAATACGGACTGGACGATGCAATCCGCGATCTGCTCGTCCAGGTGAGCCCGGCGACCATCGACCGGCTGTTGGCGAAGGAAAAGGCGAAGCTGCGCCTCAAGGGAAAAAGCCTGGCCAGGCCGGGGACGCTGCTAAAAAACCAGATACCCGTGCGGGTCTTTTTTACCTGGGACGAGCGCAAGCCCGGTTTCTTCGAGATCGGCACTGTCTGCCATTGCGGGGCCAGTTCGTCGGGGGAGTTTTGCTGCACCCTCACCATAACCGACATGTATTCCAGCTGGACGCGGACTAAAGTCCGAGAGGTGTTCGCCCTCCGCAATCGCGCCCGCCGGTGGGTCAAGGAAAACATCGCCCAAACAGCGGCCCGGCTGCCCTTCCCCCTGCGCGGCGTCGACAGCGACAACGGCGGCGAGTTTATCAACGAGCAGCTCTTCCTCTGGTGCAACGAGAACCAGATCCAGTTCGCCCGCAGCCGCCCCTACCGCAAAAACGACAATTGTTTCGTTGAGCAGAAAAACCCTTGATGTTGCGTAAGCAACTACCTATTGTGCGAAAAATGATTGGTCCCAGCCGTTTTGACACCGATTCCGAGTACACTGCTCTGGCTGAGGCATACCGCTTTCTGGTCCCCCTCATCAACTTCTGGTACCCCGCCATCAAGCTCGCGGGCAAGGAAAAACAAGCCTCAGGCAGGTACAAAAAGATCTACGAAAAGGATCCGAAAACCCCGTACCAACGGCTGCTTGACTCTCCCGATGTCTCGAAGGAGTCCAAGGCGAAGCTGCGCGGTATGGCCGCCTCGCTCAACCCGGTTGAACTCAAGAAGGCTTTTGATCAGGCCGGAAACGCGCTCTTGCAACTCAACCGTGAAAAGGGTAATACTCTTTCCACTTCCGCGTAGCGGAATCTCTTGGCTAGATTTCGGTGTTTTGAGGCACACTTTTTTTGACTAGATTTTATTTTGAGGCACTACGACAACGGCCCCACCAAATAATTCATAACTTTTCTGTATCCATACCTAGACGTTTTCCCAAAAAGGGGCTATGTTCATTGCATGAACGGGAACGGCAAAGGGTATTTACACAGCGCCTCGCATAACACGCACATAAACCGCCGCAGCGTAAGTACTTATCGCC
>BOBW01000068.1 GCA_026002595.1 Spirochaetia bacterium
TGTCGGGGTAGAGCCGCCTGAGCAGGGCAGCGTTGACGGCATTCATGGTCCGGCCGAATTCGGATGCGCCCAGATCCCGGCTGCGGATAAGATCCAGGGCGCGCACCAGTGACGAGGGGATACCGAATTCAGTAAGACTGCGGATTTCATCGGCCACACCGCCCCCCGAAGGCCGGGGAGCCGCCGGAACCGGGGCATTTTCCGTTGTCAGGGCGCCGGGGACCGGCAGCTGGAGGGGGACTTCCCTTACTTCTTTTTTTGGGCCCCCAAAGCAGAGGATGGCGGTAAAAAAGAAGAATCCCCAGAAACAGAGTAACGGGAATAAACGGGCCGAACGAATCACCGCTTCGTTTCCCCGGCATTGTACTTTGTACCAAGGGAGAGCAGAACCAGGATGAGTCCCGCAAGAACAACCAGGAGGGGCCACCAGTTCAGGATGAACTGTCTA
The DNA here is from genome assembly GCA_026002595.1 of Spirochaetia bacterium. Taxonomy (GTDB): domain Bacteria; phylum Spirochaetota; class Spirochaetia; order Treponematales; family Breznakiellaceae; genus BNUT01. The sequence goes on from BOBW01000068.1 coordinate 449, forward strand.
AAGGAAAAAGCAACCAGGTCCAGGGAAAAAACCATAAGCGCCGAACCGAGGACCACAAAGGCGATGGCGGGGACCATATAGCTTGAGCGGAAGGCCCCGTTGCGGTGCCAGCCTGAAGGGATGAGGGCAAGCCCGGAAAAAACCGAGAGCAGGGGCCAGGCCTGGGAGAAGGCAACCGGGATGATTTTAAGGGCCGAAAGAAACAGAAAGAACCCTACCAGCAGAAAAAAGGTGGCGAAAAAAAGGTAGAGGGAACGCTTGTTCAGGCTGATGGCAAAGACCGCGCAGAGGGAACCGATGATCACAAAAAAGAAGGATATGAGCACGGAAATCCGGGAGGCGCCCGCAAGGCTGCCCAAAAGAAAAGCAATGCCAAGAAACATGAGAAAAAGTCCGATAATAAAAACAAGCCTTGCGGAACTGCGGCGGGTTAATATGAGGCGCATGCCTTTACTATACTGATTTTTGTCGGCCTTGTCATCATGGGGGACCGATGCTAGGATTTTGAAATGCGGCGTCTTCATCTTTATGTACTTATTCCGGTTTTGCCGCTCCTGTTTATGCCAGGCGGCTGCGGAAATATTAAAAAAAGCGCCGCCGGGGCCTCCTCAATCGATCCCTATTATCTGAGGGGACCTAATGAAACAAGGGAAAACCTTATCGAACTCTTTACCCTGCTGGCTGCGGAAACCGAAAATGGGGAGAACCAGTTCGCCGTGATCCGGGAGATTGCCAATACCTATGCCCGGCAAAGGGAGTACCCCCGGCTCATCAATTTCCTCAGCATGAGGACAAATGAATTCCCCGACGATCCCTATAAGGCCTACTATCTTTTGATGATCGCCTACGCCTATATGCAGGAAAACGCGGAAGACGTGGCAGCCCTTTATTTTGATATCATCATCAAGAACTACCCCGATTTGACGGTCCTGGGGGAATCCATCCACCTGGCCTGCCTGAATCAGCTTATAGGATTGACGGACAACAGCGAGCAGCTGGTGTGGTATTACAATGAGTTGATCTCCCGCTTTCCCGACAGGATAGACCTGGGTTCCGCCTATTTCATGCTGGCCCAGGCCTATGAGCGGATCGGGGACTGGAACGGGGCCATCCAGGCCTATACCCAATACCTGCCCTATCAGGGAACCATCATCCAGGGCTTTCCCAAGGCTGATAACTACGCCAAGCAGCTGGTGGATTTTCACAATTCCCCCCGGAACTGGACCTTTGAGAACCTCAATGTCCTGGTGGACGCCATCAAGGCGGCCCTGGACGGGGGCAGCAGTACCAGGCTCCGGCAGTACCAGGCCAAGGTAAACTTCTTTGCCCGGTCCTGGGAACAGGAAGAAACCGACGATTCGGGTATGGCGGAATTCAGCCTTACGGACTTTATGCGGGGCAACCGTATCTCCTATGCAGCAGAGCTCGCCGCCGGCTCCAATGCCAACGAGGCTTATTTACGCACCTGGGGCTGGTCCCAGTACATTTCCACCTGGTATTTCTACTTCAAAAAAGTCAACTTCCCCTCGGACCCGGAGATCCACGGCCGCTGGGAATGGGCGGGAGTCTATTATGGAGAAAAATTTTAACGATGAGAATATGGAGAATAAAAATGAAGATTAACCACAGAGAACACAGAGGATGCACAGAGGGCACAGAGAGGAAAGGAAAATATAATTCCTTTGCCTTTCCTCTGTGGTTTTCCCTCTGTGTCCTCTGTGGTTTTTCTTTTCTTACGGCTGCCGTACATGCCCAGACGGACATCTCCCGGCCCCTGCGGCAGGTGCAGTTCCGCCTGACGGATCATCCCGCGTCCCGCAACATGCTCCCCTCCCCTTCTGTAGCCGATCTTTCCCTAAGCCTTCGTTCCTTTACTGAGAATTCACTGCTCAGCCCGGAGGCCCTGGAGCAAGCCCTGACCCAGCAGTACATCAAACAGTATTCGAGTCCGGGGGGAATTGCCTGGCTTAATGCGGTGATACGCCGGGGAAGTCCCTATATCCCCTTTATCCGAAGGGAAATTGAAGAACGGGGGCTGCCGGCGGAACTGCTGTATCTGCCGGTGATCGAATCGGGATATCTTTCCACGGCGGTGAGCAAGTCAGGGGCCATGGGGCTCTGGCAGTTTATGAAGAACAGCATCGGCGGCTATGACATAAAGATAAGCGACTGGGCGGATGAACGGCGGGATTTCTGGAAGGCCACCCAGGGGGCTCTGCGGAAACTGGAAGATAACTACAAGACCCTTGGAGACTGGCCCCTGGCCCTGGCGGCCTATAACGCCGGCCTGGGCGGGGTCAGCCGGACCATCAAACAGACCGGACTCAATGACTTTTGGGCCCTTTCGGAAAAAAAGGCCCTTAAGGCCGAAACCATCCACTATGTGCCCAAGCTTTTGGCGGTGGCCCATATCATGAGCCGCCCCCGGCAGTACGGGGTGGACATCTGGCAGGAAGAGGCCCCGGAATGGGCCCGGATTCCCCTGGGCAGGGCGGTGGACCTGAGCATTCTGGCGGCGGAGACGGGGATCGACATCAACATCCTGAAAAGCGGAAACGCGGAGCTGAACTACAACGTCACGCCGCCCGATGCCTCATGGCTTCTCAAAATCCCCGCGGAAAACGCCCCCGCAGTGGCGGCGGTCATGGAGCGGAAGGACCTCAATCTCATCAAAAACTACATTTACACCATAAGCTACGGGGACACCCTTTCCGCCCTGGCCCTGCATTACGGGATTTCGGTGGACCTTATCCAAAATGCCAATCCGGGGCTCAAGAGCAAGTATCTCCAAATCGGGAACCGTATCCTGATCCCCGCACTCAAGGATGTGGGCCCCTATCAGGCCGGACAGAGCGCCGCGATCAATGTTTCCGCTTCCGCCGGGGGCGGGTCTTTTGAGGGAACCCATCTGGTAAAGAAGGGGGAAACCCTCTGGTCCATCGCACTGGCCCACGATATTGCCCCCGATGCCCTGGCGCAGGCAAATAACATGGCCCTGAACGACACCCTCAGCGTGGGAAGAAACCTGAAAGTGCCGATAATAGTAAATAATGAGTGAGAAATTTTTATTGAAAAAAAGTATCCATGTCCTTTGTGTCCTTTGCGGTTATTTCTTTCTGTCAGCCGGGGCGGTACACGGACAGAGGAAGATCGATATTTCGGGAACCATTGAATGGGACAGGATGGAGATCAACGCGGCGGTTTCCCTGGATCTGGCTTCGGCGAATATCAGGCTTCCCACGGGGAGGATACAGGGGGAAGAACTGATCGGCGCCGAGTACATCACCCTGATACGGCCCTGGATACTGTCCCTGCCGGTAGATTCATCCCTCACGATTCATGACTATATTGACGCGGGCAATTTTTCCCTGCTCCGGGCCGAAGGGCTTGCCCTGTCCGCCAAAGCGGTGCCCCCCAGCCTTTCCGGGGATTTTACGAAACTTAAGTCCAGTTATACCATCAGCCTTGCGGGGATCAGCGCGGAATTTATCCGCCATTCAAGGCCCGCGGAGGCACGGCGCATCCTGGCCCCGGCACCCCAAACCGCCTATACGGGGATCATCATCATCGCCGCGGAAGAGCTGCCCCTCCACGGGACGAAAAGCAGCGCCCTCACCCTCCCCTGCCTCTTCCCCAAAATTTGGGACACCAACATGAACCTTGTTTACGAACGCAATACGGTGAATACCGCCTCCAATACCGAGCAAAACCCCCGCTCCATAGTCCGTTATACCGCCGCGGAAAACATCTTCCGCCCCACCCCTTCGGGGCTGTCCCCGGAAGTACAGGCCCTGGTGGGGGACAAGCCCCTGCGGATCATGGCCCGGGGGGTCTTCGGAAAACGCCCCACGGACCCCATCATCGACCCGGCAGACGCCCTGGCCATTATTTCATCCGAAGAAAACCGCCGACTCCTCCGGGAGGGCCGGGTGGTGATCGTGCTCAACGATGAAGTACTGAAAGACGAATTTTAATAATTCGCTAATTGAACCGGGACAGAGTATCGTACACTTCCTGCGGGCTTTTGGCAGCCTGTATATCGGCAAGGGCTCCTGAATTGATCAATGACAGGACCCTGCTTAAAACCCACAAATGTTTTTCACGGGACGCTTCACCCATGATGATCAAAAAAATGAAATGAACCGGTTTTTGATCCGGCGCATCATAATCGATACCGGCCTTTGAAATACCAACGGCGCCGACCACATCATCGGCCCCCTTGTAATAACCATGGGGCACCGCAGCGCCGGATGCCACAGAGGTGTTCATTTTGTTTTCACGTTCCTCTATGACCGCAAGCATTTCATCCCGGTCAAAATCAGGGTGAAGTTCGGCCATTGCATCAATAAGTTCCGCAAAAACTTCCTCTTTGGTACTGCCTTCAAGGTCGAGCCGGATCAACTGTTTATCAAAAACATCATTTAAGATCATATCTGCACACTCCTCTCTGACTTAAGTTTTTTACTCTGGGAAAATTAAAATGTGAGGGAAAACAGATCTCAGATTCGGAGTTTCAAAAGAAGGGCGTTCTTCATGGTAAGATAATTTACCTTTTCACTTTTCTTTAATGAAGATTGGATAAGAACGAAACCGGCATATTGGAGGCCGATCAACATCAGGATACGCAGGGAACCGGTACGCAAAGGAGAAAATGAATAAGCCCTGGCCCGGCTCATTATGGTTTCCCCTTCAGCCAGGCAGTCGATGGTAATATCTATTGAAGTAAAAAAATTCTCTGAAAAAGGATCATCATCCCGGGAATCAACGGAACGGAGGGGCTCCGCCGCGGCAAAGGTAAACAAGCCCATGATGGCAACGGTAAGACAGGCTGCCAAAATGAGACAGGGCCATTTCCTTTCCAAAAACAAAGCCATGGGATCAGTGTATCATAACCGGAAATTGTGTGCAATTCGACTGATTGACACCCGCCCTCACGGGGAGATAAAATAAATCCATGAAAAAGTTAACTATCCTTGCGGGGGCGCTCATTTTATGCGCCCTCATTTCCTGCGAAAAAAGTGAAGAGCTTTCCCTCGAAGATTTTGAAGCCCTGCACCCTGCGGGCCTTGATGAGCTTTTGGCAAAGACCGTGAGCAAGCCCTGGGAAGGCCAGGAATTTGTTAAGGGCAAAATCGGGGGAACCTGGAATTCCAGCGTCACCAATGAGCCCAAAAGTTTTAACCTCCTCGTGGCCGAGCGGGACGCGGAAACCGCCGCCATCGTGGGCCGGATGCAGGACACTCTGATGGAATACGATGCGGTGCGCCGGGAATGGAAGCCCCGCTGCGCCTCCTATGAAATCCTTGTTGATGAGGCCGCAGGAACCCTGGATGTGATCTACACCCTGCGGGATGATCTCTACTGGAGTTACTATAATTCATCGACCAAAATCCCCGTCACCAGTGATGATGCGATCTTCTGGTATGACGGAATTTCCGGGGACCCCGCCTTTCATAGTTCTACCTATAACAGCCAGTTTATCATCATGCAGGACGAAAGCGAGGCCCACATTGATATCAGAAAAATCGATAACAAGCGCTTCGCCTTTCACTTTCCCCGGATAGTTGCGGATCCCATGCTGAGTACCAACATGGATTTCGGACCTGCCCATATTTACAAAAAGGCCAAGGATGAAAAGGGCGTCCAGGGAGTGCTGGACCTTTTCAGCATAGCCGCGGACCCCAAAACCATTCCCTCAATGGGTGAATGGTTCCTCACCGAATACATCAGCGGCCAGCGGCTGGTGTACAAGCGGAACCCCGATTACTGGAACAGGGATTCAGCCGGCGTTTCCATTCCCTACATGGAAGAGCTCATCGTTCAGATTCTGCCGGATCAGAATACCCAGTTCCTGGTGTTTAAAGAGGGACGGCTTGAAGCCTATAGTTCCCGGCCTGAAGATCTTGATGAGCTTATCAATAAGAGTGGTACCCATCGGTCAATTATGGATAGAATTATGGCAATATTTAAAAAGGCGGGAAAGGAAAATACCGATTACACGGTGTTCAATGCGGCTGGTTCCGTTGGCGCGCAGATGTGGAGTTTTAACCAAAACCCGCAGAACAGTGATACTGCGCAGTACGAATGGTTTACCCAAAAAACATTCCGCCAGGCCATGAGCTGCCTGCTTAACCGGGACCGGATCATCGCCCAGGTATACCGGGGGCTCGCCGATCCCAAGATCGATTTTTTCCCCGAACCGAATCCCTATTACAACGAAGACATCAAACTGGAATATCTCTACAATCCCAACCGGGCTATTGAACTGCTTTCCTCCATAGGCATCAAACAGGATAAAGACGGGGTGATGCGGGACAGTAAAAAACGGCAGATTGAATTTGATCTTTCCATCCCAAGCGATATTACCATCACTTCCGATATCGCTTCTATCATCATGGATGAATGCGCCAGGGTGGGGATAAAGGTAAACATACGGCCCGTGGATTTTCAGAAACTGGTGGACCAGCTCAGCACTACCTACGACTGGGCCTCGGTGATCATCGGGCTTGGTTCAAACTTCTTCCCAACTCAAGGCTCAAACGTGTGGCCCTCAGACGGCAACCTGCACCTCTGGCATCCCTTACAGGAAAGCCCCGGCACGGACTGGGAGGCCCGGATCGATTACCTTTATAACGAAGGCAAGTACACAATTGACAGGGAAAAGGCGAAGCTCCTCTGGGACGAATACCAAAAGCTCATTCTGGAACAGTGCCCGGTAATCTATCTGCTGCGGCCCCGCAGTTTTTATGCCCTGCGGAACCGCTGGGATTTTTCCAACGTCTATTACGATAACATCAGCGGCGCGAAAACTTCCCATATCTTTTTAAAAGCCGATTAAACCATGGGCAGATTCAGTATTGGAAAAATAACAGCAACACTACTGTCGCCCTTCTATCTTTTCAAGCGGCGCGCCCCCCTGCTTTCCTATATCGTGAACCGGCTCCTTACCATGGCGGTGATGCTCTTTCTTTTGGGCTTCGCCGTGTTCGGCCTCATGGAACTGGCCCCCGGCGACATCGTAAGCCAGATGATGATGCAGCAGTTCCTCGGCGGCGAAACCAGGGGAAACGCCAACGACAGGAATTTCAGCGCCGAGCAGTTTGCGGCCCAGCGCGCGGAACTGGGGCTGGACCAGCCCTTTTATGTTCAGTACTTCCGCTGGCTTGAGCGGCTCATTGTCCACCAGGATCTGGGGACGAGCCTCGTGTCCCGGGCGCCGGTTTCCTTTCTTATCGCCTCCCGGCTGCCCAATTCACTGATCCTCAATCTGATTTCACTGGTATTGATCACGGTCTTTTCGTTTCTGCTGGGGGTTTATTTTTCCACCAAGGCGGGAACCGGCCTTGATCTTGCGGCCACCTTTTTCGCCCTGGTGCTCCACGCCTTTCCGGGGATACTCCTCCTCATCCTGCTCCAGCTCTTTGCCTCGGTGACAGGTCTCTTCCCGGTGACCGCCTATCCCCCCTTCCCCTTTTCGGAAGCCCCGGCGAAATTTGTTTTCTCCTATGCCCATCACATTTTCCTTCCCCTGCTCTCGGCCTTTCTCGGGGGCATCGGGGGAACCATGCGGATGATCCGGGCAACCATGCTGGACCAGCTGGGCCAGCCCTACATCGTGAGCCTGCGGAGCCGGGGCATCAAGGAATGGCGGGTCTACTTTAACCACGCCTTCCGCAACACATTGAACCCCTACATCACCGGCAGCGCAAATATGCTGGCGGGACTTTTTTCAGGCTCCCTGATTCTGGAAATCATCTTTGCCTACCCCGGCATCGGGCGGCTCATGTACGAAGCGGTGATCCAGGAAGATATCAATTTGGTGCTATCCAACATCATGTTTATATCGTTTCTGGTGCTTTTGGGGATGGTCCTTGCGGACATCATCCTGGCCCTGGTTGATCCCCGCATCCGCTACGGTAAGGAATAGGCATGAAAAAATTCCTGACCTATCTGCGCAGCCGCCCCCTGGGCATGGCCTCTCTTGCCGCACTTATTCTGATTTATCTTATGATGATCTTTGCCGAATTTTTCGCCCCCTACACCCCCACTACTTTTTTTTCCGACAAGACCTACCACCCCCCCAATGTGCGCATCCGCGGGGGAAAACTTATGGCACAGGAATGGCGGGTTACCAACACGGTAAGCTGGAAATACGCACGGGTCAGGGATCAATATGAAACGATCCGATTCTTCGGTAAAGGCGAACCCTATAAAATCCTGGGACTTATCCCGGCGGACCGGCACCTCATTACCACCGGCCCGGCAGACTCCGCCGACAGCAGCCCGGTGTTCCTCATGGGGGCCGACAGTCTGGGGCGGGACCTCTTTTCCCGCATCGTCTACGGTTCCCGGATATCCCTTACCATCGGCTTCGTGGCAACCGCCATCTCCCTTGCCCTGGCGATTTTTTTCGGCGGCATCTCAGGCTATTTCGGCGGCATGGTTGACTGGGCCGTGATGCGGTTC
>BOBW01000069.1 GCA_026002595.1 Spirochaetia bacterium
AGCCCCCGGTACCATCCAGACATCCTCCGTAGAACTCAACAACGTCAATCCGACCCTGGCTTCGGACTATGCCGCCATCGAACCTTCCACCAGTAATACATCCAATACCACCAACACAAGTTCGCTTTTCAGGAACCGGAATTATCAGATTCTTAACTATGAAGGCCACGATGTGATATCCAACCAAAGTATGCCCCTGATCCTTGATTTCTCCATAGACCGTAATCCCTCCGTTACCGTCAACGGCAATACCTGGAACCTGTACCGTTCCACCGGAAACGGCTCATTCTATCCGGTTCCGGACCGTTATTTTCGCAATACCGATGAACTCAATTCAAGCGACAATGCAATTAATACGGTCAATGGAGATGTGGTAAACAAATCATCCCTCAGCGGCAAACGATACACCTATACCGCCATGTATATCGTGACAACCGGAATTGAAACACCCGCCTATACGCCAATCTACAGCATCCCCGCCTTTATCGGAATTTTCCGCCTTCCTGACTGATTACCAAAAAAAGAAAAAAACCACAGAGATCACAGAGGGAAGAACACAGAGGACACAGAGAATATTAAGAGGCTTCAACATTTTTTCTCTGCAGGTGTCTTCTTGGCCTTTAACGTATATTTTTTACTATTCATAATGTATATTCTGTCTACTTTATAAAATAGAAATTAATTAACCACGGGCCACACCGGACACCTCTTGATTTCTTATCTTTTTGTCCGTGCCGTCCGTGTGGTCCGTGGTTAAATTCTTAAGATTTAGGGTACAATTCCCGGTATACATTGAAATAGGATTCACCCGGCCTGTCATCGGTATCCTTTATCAGGGGATTTTTTGCAAGAACCGCAAGGCGCTTAAGGCCATAGATCGCCTGGCGGCTTAATTCTTCTGATGAAGCCGATAGTTCCCCTTGAGAAACAGGAGGATTTATTAAAGAACCAAGGCGGGACTGACGGTAGGATTTTTCTTCTTTGGCCTTCACCAAATCCGCCGGACCGGCGGCATCTCCGAGACCTACGATAGTGTCCGCCGCAGTACCAACGCCGGAGGCAGCGTAGGCAAAGCCCCAGAGCAGCGATGACAGGGAATGTTTTTTACCACCCGGAGGGATGAAAAAATTTTCAGCCTCCCCTATTTCTATGCCCTCAGGAAGGATTTGGTTCATCAAGGCCTTGAATCGCGGAGCCTCAAAAAAGCCTTCGATATCGATGGCGGCGATCTCACCTTCGGCGTATATCCCAAGGGACAGCGGAGCCACGATTTCCAGTTTGGGCAGCGGATTAAAGCCCTGACTGAAAAGAACCGGTATACCGGCCCGCAAAAAGGCCATGGAAAATACCTCTATTAGAGTCAAATGGCCGTGAAAAACCGCGGTTCCCTGCTTGCGAAAGGAAAAAACAATACGAAATGTCGGCCCATCTGAATGGAAATCCTGATTTGTCACCCCTTTGACGGAAGCCACCGGTGTTTTTTCGGCCGGCAGCGCTGTTTTTATTATTTCAGCAGCATTTTTATCAATATTTCCATCATGTGATTTCTTATCTTGTATGATATTTTGCACTATTTTAGTATTGTTATGACAAATACCGCAGTTATGTGTACAGTTATCTATACATGGTAATGTAAATTCTTCTGATTTGGACCTTCCATATTCATTTTTAAGGTAAGCCGGGACAAGTCCTGAATCAACAAAATGCCAGGGCAGGGCCAAGGTCTGATCCTGAGGGTTCAGTATGGTCCTGCCGAGTTCCTGGTATGTTTTCAGGAGTTCCTTCCATATATCTTTTTTGATATAATCTGACCAGGCGTCCAAGCGGCAGCCCCTTTGCCAGGCCTCTTCGATAAGGGCGGCGGCTCCCTCATCCCCCCGGCTGATGATTCCCTCAAGCAAAGCGGTAAAGGGATCGGCAAGGCTCACCTTGTGCCCTTTGGGCCGTAGTTGGCCTTTGATGAAGTCGAGCTTTTTTTGGGCGCCCTCAAGGTCTATCTGGGCGGCCCATTGGTAGGGGGTATGGGGTTTAGGGACAAAGACCCCCACATTGATGTTAAAGTGCATCCCGGTCCTGCGGGCCAGGTCCAGGATAAAATCGACTATCTCCGCTTCCTCGGTCCGGCCGCTTTGATCAAGGGAACACACCGGCAGTCCTATCATGAAGTAAAATTTGGCCCCCCGCCAGCCGTTTTTTTTGGCGGTCTGCAGAATGGCGGCCACATCGTCACAAGAGACCATTTTATTTATGCTCCGCTGCCAGGCATCCACCGGGGTTTCCACCGCAAAGGTCAGGCCGCTTTTGCGGACCTCGGATATTTTTTCGAGCAAGGGCAGGGAGAAGGTGGAAACCTTGAGGCTGGGCAGCTGGAATGAAATGTGCCGGGAGCCGAAATCGGTATTAAGGGATTCTACCAGGGCATCGATGTGTGAATAATCCCCGCTGGAAAGGGATGAAAGACTGATCTCCCGGTAGCCGCCCTGTTTGATAAAGGCCTCGGCCTCATCCCGGATATGGGCGGCGCTTTTCTGCCGCATGGGCCGGTACCAGAAGCCGGCGTGACAGAAACGGCAGCCGTTGGGGCAGCCCCGCATGATCTCCACGGCGCCGTGGTGCTGGACCACCTTCATGGTAGGGACCGGAAAAACAGCGGCCGCAGTGGGGCTGTCCGCAAAATGCGTATCAATGGCCCGGACTGCCCGCGCCTTGCCCTTCACCCATACCGAAGGATGGCCGGCTATATGCGTCAAAAGTTCCGCCCGGCTTTTCCCTGCCTTTTTTCGATCCCGCAGTTCCTCAACCAATTCAAAAAAACCGGCCTCCGCCTCCCCTATCCAGAAGGCATCAATAAAGGGGGCATAAGGCAGGGGATTTGATACGGAGGGGCCGCCCATGATCACGATGGGCTCCCCTTCCCTTCTTTCCGATGCATGAATGGGGATCCCGGCAGCATCCATGATGCTTAAAACTGAGGTGATCCCCAGTTCATAGCCCAGGGTAAAAAGCAGGAGGTCGAGGTTTCCCAGGGGAATGCCCGTATCAAGACCGTAAAGGGGAATGCCCTGCTGCTTAAGGAGCGCCTCAAAATCCGGGGCTGGGGCAAAGACCCGGTCGCAGGATACACCGGCAAGGCCGTTCAGAGCGTTATAGAGGATACGCAGGGCCTGGTTTGACATGCCGATCTCGTAGAGATCGGGGAAGGCGATTGCGGTCTGAAAACCGGCGTTCCCTTTGGCAAGGCGGCCGTATTCGCCGCCGGTATAACGGCCCGGTTTTTCCACACCGAGCAATAAACGCCCAAGGTCCTTTTCAATATCAATATGGTTAATTTTCATGAATGACTAGTGCTGGAACCGTCTGACATAGATGCTTAAGGAAAGGCCGATGCCGGCCATGGCGGAAAGAATCGAGGAGCCCCCGTAGGACATAAAGAGGAGGGGAATCCCCGTGATGGGCATGATCCCCATGGCCATCCCCACGTTAATCAAAAAATGAAAGATAAACATGCCGGATATGCCTGCCGCAATATAGGCCCCAAAGGAATCGGTGGTGGTCCGCATGATCCGCACCAGACGCAGGCAGATCAGCAGGAAGAGGGCGAATATCAAAAGGCCCCCCAAAAGGCCCCATTCTTCGGTAAAGATCGAAAAAATAAAGTCCGTGCTCTGCTGGGGAAGGAAGCGGTAATGGCTCTGGGTGCCCTGGAGGTAGCCCTTGCCGGAAAGCCCCCCGGAACCGATGGCGGTAATGGACTGGTTAATGTTCCACCCCGCGCCCCGGGGATCAACATTCGGATCAATAAATACGATGAGCCGCATGATCTGATAATCCTTGAGTACCTTGTGGGACATAAAGGAAGCCCCCAGGGAAAAAACAAGTATGGCGGCGCCATAGATGATCCAGAAAAAATACCGCTTTTTGAATCGGACAAAACCGAAAAGGGCTATGGCGGCGATAATACCCAGGGCCATAACGGCAATGGCGGTGAACCGGGCATTGGTCAGAATCAAAAGGGCGGGGATGGATCTGTGTAAAATATTGCTCTGCCAGAGGGGCAGTACCATAAGAATACCGGTAAAGCCGATGCAGGCGGTCAAAAAAAGGACATACCTTATCGCCACTCCGGCGATAAAGGTCATCACCAAAAGTATGGGGATAAAGACCAGGGATGTGCCGAAATCGGGCTGGATCAGAATGACCGCCATGGGGACAAACACGATGATACAGGCAATGAGGAACCGGGAAAAAGCTTCAGGGGTCCGTTTTGAATCATCAAGGTAACGGGCTAAAAAAAGGATGGTGGTGATCTTGGCAAACTCCGAAGGTTGAATCCCAAAGATGCCGATCCCTATCCAGGCGCGGGCGCCGCTTACATAACGGCCGAAAAGGCAGGTATAAGCCAAAAGGGCCAGGGTACCCAGATAGAGGTAAAGAGAAATTTCTTTGATCCGTTTGTAATCGATCATGGACAGGACCATGGCGATGATCACCCCTGCGGTGGCCCAGACAATCTGCCGGACATACTCGTTGGAGACCAGCTCCCCCGAGGAGTTGATCCCCGATGAATAGATAAAAAGCACCCCGAACACCGAAAGGGTAATTGCCGAAAGGAGAAGGAAAAAATCAATCTCAACCATGTCCCGCGGTCTCACTCACGCCTCCCGCCGACAGGCATGAGGTATTGGAAACCCAAACTGCGGACCGCTTCCTCGTAACTTTGATCCGCGAATATCCCCTGAAAGATGATTGCCGAGGCATAGACGGCCCACCACTCCCAGCTGTTTACCGCTTCCACAATAACGGAAACCGCTACCCGCTCCTCGGGACGGTCGGTGTTGTAGGGGGCGTAGGCGGCGAACCAGGAATGCCAACGGTCATTGAGGCCCACCTCCGCGGTTCCGGTTTTCCCCGCAATCTCCACGCTTTTGATGTTCAGGGGGAACTGGGCGGTTCCCTCGCTGATAACCCCCCGCATATCCCGGCGGACCGCTTCAAAAACGTCCTTGTCTATATCACTTTGGTGAATGAGGCGGGGGACGGTACTCTTTTCCACTGCGCCGGAAATAGGGTCCCGTACTTCCTTGAGCACATAGGGCTGGTAGACCTTGCCGTCATTGGCCACCATGGACACCATATTTACCATCTGAATGGGGGTTACCAGGGTATAACTCTGTCCGATGGACATATTCATCGTATCCCCCCCGGACCAGCGTTCATGGAAACGGCGTTCCTTCCACTGGGGGGTGGGGATAAACCCTGAAATTTCCCCGGGCAAATCGATCCCCGTGTTTTCCCCATAACCGTAATCCTGGGCATAGGATACGATCCGCTCAACCCCCAGTTGGTCCCGCCCCACGGTCCAGTAATAGATATCGCAGGACTGGGCCATGGCCTGGTGCAGGTTCAGCCTGCCGTGGCCGGGTTTCTTTACATGGCAGTGCCAGAGCCGGTTACCGTAGAAGAATTCCCCCTGGCAATCCACGGTCTGGGCCGGGTTAAAGGCATTTTCCTGGAGGATGCCGGTGGTCATTATTATCTTGAAGGTAGAAGCCGGGGGATAACTGGACTGTATGGCCCGGTTGAGAAATGGCTTGTTGGGGTCGTTGATCAGGGCCGCGTATTCGGAACCCATATCACTGCGGCTGAACATGTTGGGGTCATACCAAGGATAGGATACCATGGCCAGCACTTCCCCGGTGGCGGGCCGGGTGACCACCACCGCCCCCATACGCTGACCCAGGGCCTTTTCCGCCAGGGTCTGGATGGAACGGTCTATGGACAGGACCAGGTTCTTCCCCATGGCAGGCGGCTCACGGGTATTATACGCTTCACCGGCGATACGCCGCCCCCTGACATCCACGGTGCGGGTCTCCCGGCCTTCCTTTCCCCGGAGGATTTCATCGTACTGCTTCTCTATACCGGCCTTGCCGATAAGGTCCCCGGTCTGGTAGCCCCGGTTATAGAGCATGGTAAGCTCGTCACGGGTGATATCCCCCACGTAGCCCAAAATATGGGAAAGGCTGCCTGAATCCACATAGTTCCGCATGGGCTTGGACTGCCAGGAAATACCCGGCAGGGTATCCACATTTTCCGCCAGGGTTGCGATGACGGTAAAGGGGACGTTCACCGCCAGTTCTATGGGCTGGTAAAGGTAATAATACTGGGCGGGGACTTTCCGGTCGATGTCCTCACGGGGAACCCCCATGATTTCCGCCACCCGGCCGATAAGGGCGGGGATTTCCCCCCGGGGCGCCTCCGCGGGGGTAATGCTGACCGCAAAGGAATCGGTGTTCATCACCAGGGGCTGACTGTAACTGCGGTCATAGATCTCCCCCCGCTGGGCGGGAATGATCGTGGTACGGCGGGCGATATCCTGTGCCCGTGCCTGGTACAGTTCCCCGCTTAATATCTGCATACTGAAAAGCCTGATCCCATAGACGACGAATATCAGGATGAAGATAACCCGCAGGATATTGATCCTGTTTTCGCTCCGCTCTTCCCCGCCGGAGATGGGATCCATAAGGGGCATCAATGAGCCTCCTGCCGGGGGCCGCTCTGACTGTTCCTGTTGACCAGGAGGGGTGAAAAAAGTTTTAAAAGGGCGAAAAGCGGGACCGCTAAAAGAGTATTGAGCGCCAGTTCAACCCAAAAGGTCGGGGCAAATAAGGTATATGACGGCACCGCCCCGGCAAGCAGCAGGTGCAGCAGAAAAAGCACCCCGCCCTTGAAGAAGGTGGCTGCAGCGCAGAGGATCATGGGGAGAAAAACAGCGTCCAGAAAAAAAGTACCCACCATAAGCCCCGCCAATGCCCCGGTCAGAGTACGGATAAGGGCATTGAGCCCCAGGGGGGCGGCGGAAAGAAAGTCCAAAAGGATTCCGGAGAAAAAACCCGTAAGCTGCCCGGTCATGGTCCCGTTCACATAGGCGCTGAAGACGATGATCCCCAGGGCCAGATCCGGAATCGCGTGGTAAATCGTCACCCGTGAAACCAGTGTCCCCAGCCTTGCAAACAGGGTGGATTGGAGGAGCGCCGCAATCGTGGCAAATACAATCGCCCAGACAACATTTTTAGTCATTCGATTTCAGCTTCCTTTGCGGCAAGCACAAACACATATTCCAGCCGGGAAAAATCAATAAGGCTCTCCAAATTCACCTCCATGGTTATTTCGTTTTCCTGGTAGAGTATGCCGCTTACCCGCCCGATATTTATCCCCGTGGGGTAAACCCCTCCGATCCCGTTGGAGACGATCACATCCCCGTAGTTGATACTGTCCCTGGCCCGTTTCTGGATAAACCGCATCCTGAGGGAAGAATCGGGACTCCCCTGCCCTTCCACGATCCCGTCATACCGGGAAATGGCCAGCCGGGCGGAGATAAAGGAACTTACATCGTAGAGGGGCATCACCAGACTTTCAAAAGCCCCGGCCTGGATCACCTTACCCACCAGTCCCTGTGCCCCGTTTTGATAGGCGATAATCGCCATATTGTTCTCTACCCCGGAATGTTTTCCCTTGTTGATCACCAGGGCGGAAAAAAGATTATCCGGGTCCCGGCCGATGATCTCCGCAGGTATATGGCGGTAACTTAAGGATTGGGAAAAACCGAGCTGCTCCCGGAGCCGGACATTTTCCTGGAGGATCTCCGCGGAACTCCGTTCAAGCTGTTCATAACGGGTGACCCGGTCGGTTAATTCGGCATATTCCTGCTGCAGGGTTGCCAGTTCACCGATGGACAATACGGTCCGGGAAGCCAGGGAAGAAACTTCATAAATGCCGCCGCGGACACCGGAAAAAAGGGAAAGTCCCACATTTTTTACATCCACCACAAAACTACGGGTAGAAAAGAGCAGCAGGGAAAAAGAAATCAGCGTCAGTGCGATAAAACAAAAAGACGCCCCATTGATGCGGGCCTTCGGCCGCGCCCCTCCCCCAATCGCCATGACTAACCGTTCAGATTGTCATAGACACTGCGGGTATTATCAAACCCTCCGGCGGTTTCAAAATACTTGCCCGCCCCCAGGGCGACGCAGTCCAGGGGCCGCTCCGCAAGGATAACCGGAACCCCGGTTTCTTTTGAAATAAGCTTGGGGAGCCCCTTGAGAAGGGAGCCGCCGCCGGTCATTACAATGCCCCGTTCCACAATATCTGCCGCCAGTTCCGGCGGGGTCTGGCCCAGGGTAGATTTAATCTCGTCAACAATCTGGGTGATAGGGTCCTTCAGGGCTTCCCGGACCTCTACGCTGTCTATATCCAGCCGCCGGGGAAGCCCGGTGATGGCGTCGGTGCCCTTGATCTCCACCTTTTCGATGGTCTTGTCCGGGGATGCGTTACCGATCTCGATTTTGAGCCGCTCCGCGGTCTGCTCCCCGATGATAAGGTTATGGACGCTGCGGACATGCTTGATGATCGCCTCGTCAAATTCATCCCCCCCAAGGCGGATGGCATTGGTAACCACCATGCCTCCAAGGGAAATAACCGATGTTTCCGTGGTCCCGCCGCCGATGTCGCAGATCATGTGCCCGGCGGGTTCAAATATGGGAATCTCCGCGCCGATGGCGGCGGCAAGGCTTTCTTCGATTACGGTTACATCACGGGCGCCGGCCTTATAGGCGCTTTCTTCCACCGCCCGCCTTTCAACTTCGGTGATGCAGGAAGGTATGCCGATCACCATCCGGGGCTTGATGAAGCGGTACCGGGGCAGGACTTTTCCAATAAAATAACGGATCATCTTTTCGGTGGATTCAAGGTCGGCGATCACCCCGTCCCGCATGGGCCTGATGGCGATGATGTTCCCCGGAGTTTTCCAGAGCATCCGCTTGGCGTCCCCGCCCACGGCGACAACTTTTTTTGTGCCCCGTTCAACCGCAACTACCGAAGGTTCGTTCAGCACGATACCCTT
>BOBW01000070.1 GCA_026002595.1 Spirochaetia bacterium
GTTATTTATCGACCTGTGCCAAGCATACTGTTTCTGCTGCTGACGCTTTGACCATTCTGTTCGATGGCAAGTTGCCTGGTTTCGTCGGAAATGTTGCTTTAAAGGGCTGAATGGTTACAAAATTTATTAAATTGTTTTATTACAAAGGGGATGGGACATGTTGCTAATCTCCCGTTTTCGAGATTGATGCACATATTTGCCCCATAACATATTCTGAAATTCTTGACCGGATTCTGTTTCCCGCTTAGATCATACGGAACCTTGTTCCATATTTTGATATCATTTGTGCCTCCACGAATAACCAGTTTTACCTTATTTGATTCTGCATGTTTTTGAATTTCTTCCATTTTAAGTTTAATTGGATACCCGCTAATGATAATACCAATATCATTTTTATGACAAACATGCCAAAACACCTCCGACATTTTTGTCAGCAATACACCATTGGTAACAATATTTATATCGCCATCAAAATATTTCCGCGCTATTTCGACAATTCTTACGATTTCGGGATGTAACAAGGGTTCACCGCCAAGCAAATCAATAAGTTCGATTTTCCCGCCAGCCAATTCCGATAATCGCGCACAATCATGTTCAAAGCAATCGACATCCATATACTTTTCTTCCGCAAGCGGAGAAAAAGCAGTACAACCTGCGCAATTCAAATTGCAGTGGTCAGTAAGATTAATTTGAAAACGCAATTGTTTTCGCGGCTTTTCACTTGTCCTTGTTACTGTTTTGAATAACGGCGCCAGATAATGATACAAAAAGCTGTCTGGTATAAACCATTTGATAATCGCCCTTACTTTACGCAATCCCGCCATAACGGCATCCAAAACATTATTACTACCCCTGCGGGCTGCTCATACTCGTTTCAGTTCCTGACAGAACCGAAATTGAGCCGATACCATCCCCCATTTAGGCGTGACTCCTCATCGCCGCCTTCACCAAAAATTCAATCTCCCCGCTCACGCTCCGTTTGTCCTTTACGGCAAGCTCGGAAACGGCGGCTTCCATCCACTGGGGGATCTGAACTGTCCGTGGCTTTTTCCTTTCTTTCATGACCCCATTATAGTCCCAAATTGGGACTATTGTCAATGAAAAAATTATACAAATTGAAAAGAATGCAAATTTATTCGATAATAAGGACATGAAAAAGGTTCAACACAATGTCAGGTGGGAAGGATGGCTTTCAAACGCCATAGACGAATGGGGGAAGGAAAACGGCGGGAAAAACTTTTCCGATTCGGTCAATTACCTGCTTGCCTGCGAGTTGGACCGGCTGGGCTATAAGCGGGAAGTCTATGAGCCGGGGATATACGAGAAAGGGAAGAAGGACAAGGCCTGATCATGCTGCCAGGTCGGATATTTTACAAGCAAATGATTTTAGATTATCATGAAATTTGAATGGTATTCCGAAAAAGAACGGATAAACATCGAAAAGCACGGCATTGATCTTGAAATGGTCAAACAGGCATTCGATGATCCGTTCCGTGTAGAGCAATATGATGAAGCCCATAGCGAGCTGGAAGACAGATGGCAAACCCTGGGGATGTCCGGGGATGTGCTGTTTGTGGTTTATACGGAGCGCGGCGAAACATGCCGCATTATAACCGCCAGGGAGGCGGAGCCGGAGGAGCGGCGTATTTATTATGGTGAAAGCAGCAAAGGAAACTGGTTTATCCCCTGAACAGGTGGAACGCATAAAAGCAGCGCAAAAAAGACATACCGCCATCGATCCGGGCTGCGAAAACTTAACTCCGGAGGGATTCATAAACTGGCATCCCGTAGGCGGCATAAGCTGGGAAGAACGGGCCCGGCGAATGAAAGCGGCGGGAGTGGAGGACCCGGAACAGGTTCCCAATTTGGCGGCAGTTTCAAATAAATAGTCCTGGAACACGGGGCGGACTCCTTGACAAGCCCTATACGATTTCTTCAATTTTGTCGATAATATACCTATGAATGAAACCAGGTCCCCTTCTTCCGGCAGAAAGTTCCCCTTGTCTTTCCTGTGGATTCTTTCTACCGTGGTACTTTGTGTAGTGTTTACCGCCGCATCGGTTCCCCGGGCGGAGGCTCAGGGCAGGGAGCAGGAATCCCGGCAGTATACTTCGGTCATGCAGAATGTGTTTGACTTCATTCAGCGCCATTATGTGGAAGAGGTTGATCCCAGGGTGATTTTTGAGGGGGCCATGACGGGCATGTTCAACGCCCTGGGGGACCCCTACTCAAACTTTTTGCCCGAATCGGACATGGCGGACCTGAACGATACCACCCAGGGGAATTTCGGGGGGGTGGGGCTTTACATCTCCAAGCCCGTGGGGGAACGGGCCGATGGCAGGCCCGCCTATGTGGAAGTAGCCTCCCCCATCGAGGACACCCCCGGCTGGCGGGCGGGGATCAACCCCGGGGACCTTATTATCGAAATAAACGGCGAATCCACCGATGTGCTCACCATGGAAGATGTGCTGGCCCGGCTGCGGGGGCCTGCGGGGGATGAGGTAAAACTCATCATCCGGCGGGGGGAAAAGCTTGAATTCCCCGTCACCCTGATCCGGGCAATCATCGAAGTGCCTACCACCAAATACGCCATGATCGGCGATACGGGTTACCTCAAGCTGCTCACCTTTACCCCCATGACGGTGACCAGGGCAAAAGAGGCCATCGCCGAATTCAAATCGAAGAACTACAAGAGCCTTGTCCTTGATTTACGGAACAACTACGGCGGGCTTTTGCAGTCCGCGGTGGGGATCTGTGACATTTTCCTGGACGGCGGGCTGGTGGTCAGTACCAAGTCCCGGATACCAGGGGAAAATGCGGTCTTTAACGCCCAAAAGTCCACGCTGGTCGGCGCCGACATCCCCATAGTAGTGCTTATCAACCGGGGGTCCGCCTCGGCTTCAGAGATCGTTGCGGGGGCCCTCAAGGACCGGGGCCGGGCCTACTTAGTGGGGGAAAAATCCTACGGGAAGGGATCGGTCCAGCAGGTCTATCCTCTGATGGATAACAAAACCGGCTTCAAGATCACCACCGCCCGGTATTATACCCCCAGCGATGTGAATATCGACAAGATCGGCATTCCCCCGGATCGGGAGGTCAAATTCCCCGAATTCACCGCCGAGGATGCGGAAAAACTCAATACCCTTATTACGGAAAATAAAATTCCTGATTTCATCAAGGACCATCCCCAGGCCAGCCCCCTGGAAATTGAAGCCTTCGGCCGGCAGCTCGGCCGGGAATATCAGCTTGACGCATCATTGCTCAGCAGGCTTGTCCGGAATGAGCAAAACCGCACCACCATCGCCCCGGTCTACGATCTGGAATACGATGTGCAGCTCCAGGAAGCGGTGAATATCATCCGGGACGGGGGCTTCCGCACCCTGATGCAGACCAGCAAGACCCTCAAGGCCCTGCAGGAAGAGGCCTCCCAGGAGGATTTCCCCCTGGCCTCATAGGGACCGTTCTCAGGGCCAGTTTACATGAAGCGTTTCATCCTGTCCCGGCCGCCGGATTCCGATGGATTCATCCGGCTTTCAGGCCGGGATTACCATTATCTGGTCCGGGTCAGGCGGCTTAAAGCCGGGGCCCTGTTCCCGGCGCTGCTCCCCAACGGCGCGGAAGTCCAAATTCAGGTCCATTCAATAGATGGGGATACCTTGGTTGGAGAATGTCTGACGGTGGATCAAAGGTGTCAGGCACCAACCGAGCCGTTTTTGGCAAAAAGGTGCCTGACACCAATTCCGCCGATACTGCTGTTCCAAGCCCTGCCCAAGGGGACCAAGATGGACCTGATTGTCCGGCAGGCCGCCGAGGGAGGAATTACCGAAATAGTCCCCTTTGCTTCGGAACATTCGATCCCGAAAATTCACGGTGGTGGAGAAAAGCTGGAACGCTGGGAGCGGATTGTCCGGGAGGCCCGGCAGCAGAGCGGGTCCGGTATTGCCACTGCCGTGCATGCGCCATTGGATATGGACGGGCTTTTAGCCTATTGGGAAAGTATTAAGGCCGAACAGCCCGGCGGTGTGGGACTTCTTTTCCATCAGGACCCGGTAGATGAGGGGAGCCTCCACGGCTATCTTGAAGTCATGCCGGAACTTACGGCCATGGCCATTGGGCCTGAGGGGGGCTTTTCCCCGGCGGAAGTATCACGGTTTTTGGCGGCGGGGTTTAAACCCGTCAAGATAGGTGATACAATTTTAAGAACAGAAACCGCGGCCCTCTATGGGGCGGCGGCTATTCGCATCATTCTTTTGGAGAGCGCTTCGTGGACCTACAGGTCACAACAGAAGATTCAATAAATCCCCCCGCAGAGAACCCCCCGGAAAATTTTGGGGCTCAGGGTGACAATGCAAATTCTCCTGCAAAGGAGCGGGTCAGCCTCCTCAAGGTGGGCATTGATATTGTGGCTCAGGATCGGCTTACCGAGCTTGTGTATGAGCTCCTCGCGGCGGGGGGTGGGCAGAATATCGTCCTCCTCTCCCTTTCGGACCTGCTGCGGGCCCGCCGGAAGGGGGAATACCGTACCTATGTGCAGAACGCCGCACTGGTGCTCCCCATCTCCAAAAGCCTTATCGGGGGTATTCGGTTCCTGACCGGCAAAAAAGCGGTCCGGTACATGCCCTTCGACTTTGTGGTAAGCCTCCTTACCATCCTGGAGACCCGTGAATTCTCCCTGTACCTGCTGGGGGGCCAGCGGCGCATCCTCCAAAAGACTGAAAAAAATATCCGCCAAACCTTTCCCCGGCTGCGTATTGTGGGCCGCTTCATCGGCGCTTTTAAGCGCCAGGAAGAAGCCGGTATCCTGGAGGCCATCCGCAAAGCCTCCCCGTCCCTGCTCCTGGTGGGCAAGGGTATCCGGGGGGAAGAACAGTGGATTGCCCGGCACACGGGCCAACTGAGCAATGGACTCAGGCTCTGGTGCAGCGACCTCTACGACGTATTCGCTGAACGGCGGCACCGCCCTTCCCGCAAAACCTTTGACCGGGGCATGGAATGGATCGGCTACGCCTTCCAGAACCCCCTCCGCTTTTTCCGCATCTTCCCCTGGTTCGGCTACAAGATTCTGTTGCTGTGGTATAAACTGTTCGTGAAATAGAAAAATACCCGGCAACGCCATCCAATATTGAACTTCCCTATTTACAGCACAGAGCCGCCATCGGCAGGAGGAGGGCGGGCGGCACACGCACGAATGAATTCCTGGGCATCCCCGCCGGAGAGACAAGCGAAGCGCAGGCTCGTAGGCGGATTCCCCCAGTTTCATTCGGGTGGGGGACGCCCTCCCTCCTCCGTGCTCATGGAGTCTTCTGTGCCAGCCGTGCCGCCTTTGCAAAAATATCCCCAAAGTAGCGGCCTTCCCGTTCGGTGAGGCCCGCGCGGGAAATAAAGTCCCGGATGAACCGTTCCTGCTCCGCCCTGCCGGGGTGCCGGTAAAAGCCCAGGGCTTCAAGGTTCTTCGTAACCGCGGCGGTCAGGGCATCGGCCTGTTCCCGGCTCAGGGGGACCCAGGCGCCTTTGACCGGATCGTTCGGCGCTTCCTCCGGCAGGGCGGCGGGGTTCTCCCCCGGCGCAGCCCTGGCTCCCAAAGCTGCTCTGGTTCCCAGAGCTTGAAACAGTTCATAGGCGTAAATCTGCACCGCATGGGAAAGGTTCAGCGAGGGAAAGGTGTCTGAAACGGGTATATGGGAAGCGATATTGCAGAGGGCAAGTTCATCGTCCTCAAGGCCGGTGCGCTCGTTGCCGAAGACCAGGGCTGTAAAGCCGGCGGTGGGGCCGCTGGCGGCCTGTCCCGGACGATCCCGGAGCCAGGCGGCCAGTTCCTTTGGGTCCATGGTGACGTTCTTCCGGTGATGGCCCCGCCGCCGGGTGGTGCCCACGAGCAGGGTGCAGTCCGCGGCGGCATCGGCAAGGGTGTTGAAAAATTCCGCCCCCTCCCAAATATCCACCGCATGAACCGCCCGTGAGCGGATTACGGCCTCATCGAAAGAGGCGCGGGGCGTGCAGGCTTTGCCTTGCGAACAAGCTTCACCATGTGAATAAGCTTCGCTATGCGAATAAGCTTCGCCCCGCGAAGCAGCGATCCGCAGCCGGGAAAGGCCCATGTTTTTCATGGCCCGGCACACGGCCCCTATGTTCCCGCTCTCCGATGGCCGGGAAAGGATAATCACAATGTCTGACAGCGTCATGCGTCCTCCTGGCGCCGGGCGCCATAAACTCATGTTACCCTACCTGCGTAATATTTTATCAACTTCTTTTTCAAAAGTGGGCGCAAAGAGAACCTACAAAGACAGCGTATTCTCCCCGGCCGGAATTCATCGTGCTCTATAACGGAACTGAACCCTACGATGATGAAAAAATCCTCAGGCTGTCGGATTCCTTTAAAGACGCCGCCTTAGAGCCCGGATCGGGCACGGCCTCCGACCTGGAGCTCACGGTGAGGATATACAACATCAACCACGGCCGCAACGAGCCGCTTCTCCAAAGATACAGAACCCTGAACTGGTACAGCGCCTTTATCGCCAAGGTCCGTGAATACGAAAAAACCGCCCCCGACAGAGAAACCGCCATGAAAATGGCGATAAAATACTGTATAGAACACGACATTCTGAAAGAATTCCTGAAACAACATTCAACGGAGGTAATGAACATGTTATTAACCGAATGGAACTGGGACACCGCCCTGAAAGCACGGGGGGAGGAGGCTCGGGAAGAGGGCCGGGAGGAAGGTGAGAACAGGATTTTGGAACTTATGACACAGGGATACTCTGTAGAACAGATAAAGGCGAAACTGGCTGCCAGAACGGCGGAAACAAAAACTGCGGGGAAATAGCTATAAAAGCAAAATCCATGCCAAGTGTCAATATGCTTTCTTGCTCACTAAAGCATCCTGCTTAATTGTTTATATCATAAGGGATCATATTATGTCAACATTTCTCATAAATATTTGTCTTTTTTATAAGGTATGAAAAAGTAGACGCCTGGAATTCATAAATTACTATCAAATAAAAGGCCGACAAGCCTAGCTACATCCTGAATTCGCTGCCCAGGTACACTTCCCGGACCATGTCGTTGGCGAGGATCTCATCCCGGTCACCCCGGGCGACGATGGTGCCGTTGGCTATAATGAAGGCTTCGGTGGTGATTTCCAGGGTATCCCGGACGTTGTGGTCGGTGATGAGGATGCCGATGCCCTTTTCGGCAAGGCGGCGGATGATCTGTTTGATTTCAAAGACCGCGATGGGGTCGATACCGGCGAAGGGCTCGTCCAATAAAAGGAATTTTGGTTCCGTGGCGAGGGCTCGGGCGATTTCGGTGCGCCGCCGCTCCCCACCGGAAAGGGTAAACCCGAACTGCTTACGCAGCCGGCCGATGCCGAATTCATCAAGCAAAAATTCCAGGCGCTCTTTCTTCTCACTTTTGTTGATATCCCTGCGGCTCTCCAGAATGGCCCAGATGTTCTGCTCCACCGTGAGCTTGCGGAAAATCGACGCCTCCTGGGGGAGGTAGGCGATGCCCTGCCGGGCGCGGAGGTACATGGGCTTGGCGGTGATATCCATGTCGTCCATGGTGACCAGCCCCGCAGTGGGGTGATAAAACCCGACAATCATATAGAAGATGGTGGTTTTCCCGGCGCCGTTGGGCCCCAAAAGCCCCGCCACTTCACCGTTATTCATGGAAAAGTTCACTCCCCGGACCACTTCCTTACGGCCGAATTTTTTGTGGAGGTCCTTTACCCCAAGCACATGAATATCCTGGGGCTGGACCGCGGCAGGC
This sequence comes from Spirochaetia bacterium, assembly GCA_026002595.1. Classification (GTDB taxonomy): domain Bacteria; phylum Spirochaetota; class Spirochaetia; order Treponematales; family Breznakiellaceae; genus BNUT01. The sequence continues at coordinate 7,771 of BOBW01000070.1, forward strand.
GGCAAAATATCAAGGCCGGGTTCCGGAAGAGGGGACGCTTGGTCTGCAACTTCGACGGAAGGCTCAAGGATTGGCTCAGGAATGGGCTCCGGAGGAGTATCCTGAAGGGCAATTTCAACGGGAGATTCCGGCGGGGGGGCGGTCCGGAGCAGCGCCGCCCTTCCCAGGAGGCCCCCTGAACGGGTAATAGGTTCCGCTTCAGTATCGCTCATGGCTAATTCTTTATGGAACCGGAAACGGCCCCTTCCATGGTAACATCGTCGGTATCCAGGTCCACCCGGATGCGGTCGGCCCGGAATTCATCGTCCTTTTTAAAGACCACCGGGAATCCGGAAAGGTCCAACAGTTTTTCCGTGCGGCGGTACACTGCGTATTCGGAGCGGCACACCATTTCTTCCTTAAAAAGCCGCACGCCAATCTGAAACACCGTCACTTCCGCCTGATCATCATACTCGATAAAGCGGCCCTTGGCGACGATTTCATTTTTTTTATCTTCCAGGGTTGAATTCCCCTCAAGCCGGGCAATTTTCAGCTTCCGGTCATAACGCAGCCGGTCGGTTAAAAAGAGGATGTCCTTCTCCTCCTCCCGGCCCCAGACTTCCCCGGTGCAGTCGATGAACTGGTTGTCGTCCCCCTGGAGTTCGATCCGGTTTGCCCTGAGGAGCAGATTGTCGGAGCGCACCTCGGCGTTTCCCATCAGGATGGTAATTTCCTTTCCCGATGCCCGGCTCCCGGTCATCCGGTCCGCCTTAAAGGTAAAGATATCGGCATGGATGATTACCGCGCCGCAAAAAAATAATATTAAAAATGGTACCAGGCGCCTTTTATTCATCATCGTCCTCGTGGATGTAGGTACCCCCCACGCCCCCTGCAAATTCCCAGGTCCGGTTTCGGGCATTGGCGGTAAAACCCC
>BOBW01000071.1 GCA_026002595.1 Spirochaetia bacterium
GTATATCCCGTCAATACTTCTTGATATAATATAGTAATCAGCATTGGCGTCATAATTCCATTCCAGGTGTATAACCATATCACCCCTAAACGAATCGGCTCTTACTACATCCGCAAAGGGCATGCTAAAATCTGCGGACGGCGTTACAGGATGCCTGCACCCAAAAAGAAAAACAGTAAAGATAAGACATATCGTTCTAAATATTCTCATTGCATACCTCCATACAAATTATCATCAGTTTTTTCATGGAAGGGTTCCCAAATTATATATGGTATAAGCGCTTATTCCTCCATTCGGATATTTAGACAGAAATTGATCGTTAGGCCGGATCGCGAAAGAAATATACTGATCGGTTGAATAAGGATTGACAACTGCGTTGTCATTCGGATTACCATGTACTATTGGATGTCCCAGAGCGCCGTATCTTGGAACCAGGTCAAATGATCCGCTGTCAATTGTCCCCTGGGCATAATTAATCTGGATTGTTGCCCTTCCATGAGCAGGTATCCAAACCTTATACCAATCTACGTCTTCTATTTTCCTGCCGTCGTCAAATCTGAAATAGTATAAATTTGCCGTTATATCGTTGCCCCCCAGCAAGACAGCCTGTTCAACATGGTCATTCGGTTCAGTAATTTCTTTTTCAACCGTCACCGCAGCCGCAAGTGTTGTAATATCAGGCCTGAATTGCGTTCCATTCCTGACTTTAACAAGACGGTATTCATATCTTCCAATTTGACCAAGGCTCGGACCGGCAGTAACATCCCTGTCAACATAGGTTAAATCCTTACCATTATTTGGTAATGATATTATTCTTACCCCACCGGAACCTGAAGGAAAATCCTGACGCCTTTCCAGTATGTATTCATCAGCCCCCGGATCATTGTCCCAGAATAATGTAATGAAACCATTTGCATTAAAGCTCTCAGCCCGTGGGGCTTCATCATATGGTAATGGCCGTGTACTGGAAAATTTGGTAATATTGATTCCATTTTTCCAGACCCCATTGCGTTTTTTGTCGAGTCTATATAAATACGCCTTGGTGTCATCAAGTCCATTGTCAAATGGTCCTCTGTCATAAAATGTAATAACAGTAATGTCATTAATTTCTGTTACCTGTTCCCAAAGGACAACCCCGTCATCTATATCACGCATTATCCGATATGCGTCTGCACCGGCATCAAAATCCCAGTGTAAATAGGCTGTCCTTCCTCCATTTTGACTGTCTGCTGTAATTACACCGGCAAAGGGGTCAGGACGAATTTTGGCAAAAGAGGCAACCTTCGTTCCCGCAAATGAAATAGTTGTTCCTTCATCTGTCACCTCTTTATCCAGCCTGTAATACCAGGCGGTATTTGGATCCACAGTATCTGTTGCCGTTCTTTCACTTCCGCTATAAATCTGAGATACAAAGGCGCCCATCCCATAGGTGAAATAGTCTGATTCGCTGCATTTCATTAAAATGTAATTGTCGGCGCCTTTATCAAGAGCCCATGTTAAAATGACACTATTTCCATCTGAACTCTTCTGTACAGAAACTACATCCGTGGTAAGCGGATCAGGCCGGGTCCTGACAAGATATTTAACATTCGCCCCTTTTACCTTAACTGTTTCATTCCCGTGTACCACTTCTTTATCCAGCCGGTAATAATACCCGGTACGGGGATTTATTGAATCAAAATGCCCTGTTTCACTTCCGCGCCAAATTTCCTGAAACGCGGCCGTCCCATAGGCGTCATAATCAGCTTCTGTACATCTTAAGATGATGTAGGTATCGGCGCCTTCATCGGAAGTCCAGGATAAATGGACCGTTTTTCCATCAGCGCTCTTTGCAGCAATAACTTCGGCAGGAAAGGGATCATTCCGGGTCCTGTTATAAATTGTATAATTCTCTTCCGGGAATAGTTTATTCCCCCGCATTTTATCCAGGCGGTATCGATAGGAAATACCGCGATCTATATCATGATCAATATGATGCGTTTCGCTCCCGCGCCAAATTTCCTGAAACGCGTCAATTCCCAGGCTGCCATAGTCTTTTTCGGTGCATCTTAAAATGATATAGACATCGGCGCCCGTATCGGTATCCCATGAAAGATGGACGGCCGTTCCCCCGTTATAACTCACCGCGGTAATTAAACCGGCAAAGGGATCAGGGCGGGTACGGTTAAAAACAACATAGTCCCTTCCCTCAAATATTTTATTTCCCCTCTTTTTGTCCAGCCGGTATACATAGGAAATGCTGGTGTCTATATCCTGATCGGTATAACTTGTATCAAGGCCGCTGTAAATTTCTTTAAATCCTCTAAACTCATCATTGTCTGCGATACTTTTTTGTAAAATATAACTATCGGCGCCGGTATCGGCGCCCCATGTTAACAGGACTTTTTTCCCTTCACTTAAACCCCTTGCGGAAACCGTATCAAAAAACGGATCAGGGCGGGTTCTGTTAAAAATCGTATATTCCGTTCCCTCGAATATTTTATTTCCCCTCTTTTTGTCCAGCCGGTATACATAGGAAATATTGATATCTATATTTCTGTCGATATAAACCGTATCGGTCCCGCGGTATATTTCCTGAAACGCGCCAAAATCATTTTCCCCTTTGATGCTTTTTTGTAAAATGTAACTGTCGGACCCAGGGTCTGCCTGCCATTTTAGGGAAACAATTTTCCCATCATCTAAACTCTCCGCAGAGGGTATATCCGCAAAGGGCGCTTCGTTGGGAATTTTTATGCCGTTAATATCACATGAAACAGCAATCGCGGTAAAAACAAATAACAGATACATAAAACCAATTTTATTTCTCATAATTTCCTCCTAATAATGTAAAAACAGCGCCCAAATACATCTTAATGACCTGGGATGTATTTTCGGCAAAGTAAAAATACATATTGGCCCCAAGCTCCATTGCCATTGTTTTGTTAAAACGGTATAAATACTCAAAAGAAGTTGATATCCCGGTTAAGAATTGCTGATAGTCACGGATAACTCCATAATCAGTTTCTTCAACATGCCATATTCCATGCTCAAAAATTACGCCGACGCTCCCCGCAAGCCAATTATTGGTATAAACATTAAGAAAATAATTTATCGATGGATTAATCAGTATATTATGGACATTTACAATATCCCGTTTTGAGGTCGTTCCATAACTGTATCCAAATAATAAACTAAAAGTAATTTCGTTACGCCTTCCGCCAAAAGCCGTGAATTGAAGTTCGGGAGAAAAATCGAGGCCGAAGCTTCCCTCTGTTGTGCCCTGGACAAATTCAATCCAGTCCGTGCCGGTATATGTCCAATATCCTGCCCTCACAGGCATTCGTAATGTCACTTCATGAACCGGCTCTTCCTTTTGAAGGATATGTTTTTCAGGGGCCTTTTTTGAATTCAATTCGGATTTTAGTACGCCGATTTCTTCCCGTAATTCATCAATTTCATTATTGAGCCTTCCCACTTTATCTTTTTCCACATGAAACCAGTCAAGAATATGTTCGCATATTGTTTTTATTAAGCGGTTGTAATAAGTATTGGCATCACTGGCAAGAAAACTTATGTACTCATTTTGCCTTTCGTTGTATAACTTGATCTCCGCGTTTAAACAGCCTCCCTCATCACGGATGGTTCCAAATAGTACATAGTTTACCTGATAAAATTCTGATAATCTTCTTGCATCTATTTCAGAGACACCGATCAGCTTGTCATTGGGCGGATTTTTATCAAGCCTGGTACTGTAATACCGGTTAAGCCATTCTTCGATATCAACTGCAATATCTTTTTCATAAGCCGTTTTTATATAATTATTACCGGATTTTTCAAAATAATTTATCGGCGTTATGATAATGTCAATGCCAAAAAGATAGGTATTTGCCGTCAATAAAACAAATGTGATTAATGAAGATATTCTAAACATTATTTGGCCCTCTCCTTTATATTAAAAGCCATGTCATTTAATTTCTGACGCATCTCGTTTTCAGAAAAATCCAGCAGTTCACTGTTTTGAAACCCTCTTTTCTCCATTAATTCAATTCCATCCAAAAGCATTTTACCTGTTTCCCCGTCAATCCTGCCGTATTGCGTACTGATATAAAGAGAATATATTTGGTAAAATAAAATGGTTGTATTGTTTCTCCGGTATTTTGCCGCCATGGTAAATTCCCTGTATGCATGTATATAATCTGATTCATTAAAAAAGGCCAATGCCGCCTGTGTATAATCGTGTACAATTTTTTCGATAATAATGCTGCGTAATGAATTGCCGGTTTCCTGTACTTCATATATTTCCTGCGAAAGGGTTTCATTGTTAAGCGGCAGTGTCCTGTTGATTTCATCCAGCTGCTCCTGTGTATATGCCGCTTCCGCCCTGCGGGCCTCTTCACGGCTGGAATTTTCTGATTTTATATTCTGTAAGACCTCGCTGTTTTTGCGGTAATAGTAGTTGAGCAGAATAATCATCAATAAGATTGGGAAGTATAAACATATAGTAAGGAGCATCTCTTTTTTCATACAACATCCCCCAAAATCCATTTTCAAGGCGCCCGAAAGCGTACACCTATATAGGGCGCTGACTTGCGGTTTTGGATCGAAATTTGAGAAAAAAAATGAAAAAAAGTGAAAAATTTTTGGCAGAGTAAAAGAAAAACCACAAGCCGCCTACTGGCGGCACCACACAGACCCTCACGGACTATTGCCTTGAAATCTCATTCTTTTGTCCGTGTGGTCCGTGAGGTCCGTGGTTAAATTTGGAATCGCTAATCTTTGATGCCCATTCCCACGCCGTCCCGTCCTGTGCTACCCTTTCCCCATGAATCAGGAAATCCATGTTGTAACCGGCGCAACCGGCCGTACCGGCCTTGCGCTTTGCGCCGAACTCCACGGGCGGGGCCATTATGTCCGTGCCCTCTATAACAGGGGGGATCAGGTTATCCCTTTCCTTAAGCAATATGCGGACGAGGTGATCTCCGCCGATATCACATCGCCGTCCTCTGTCGGCGCCGCCCTTGAAGGGGCAGGCTATGTTTACCATTTGGCCGGTGTCGTTTCCATTGCCAGTAAAATGGACGCGAATATTCAGGCGGTCAATATCGATGGCACCAAAAATGTCATCGACGCCTGTCTTGCCTCCGGGGTAAAGCGGCTGGTCTACACCGGCACGGTCCACACCCTCCCCTTTTCCGACACCACCAGTGTTCTGCGGGAAATTCCCCGGTTTGATCCCGAAGCGGTCGCCGGGCCCTATGCAATAAGCAAGGCCATTGCCTCCAACATGGTCCTGGATGCGGTAAAGACCCGGGGGCTGGACGCGGTCATCGGCATGCCATCGGGGATTGTCGGCGGCTTTGAACTAAAGCGTTCCAACTTCGGGCAGATGGTGGTTGATGTGGCGGAGCGCCGCCTGCCGGTATCCATCACCGGCCGCTATGATTTTGTGGATGTTCGGGACGTGGCAAAGGCATTGGCGGATCTTGCGGATAAGGGCGTTTCCGGGGAAAGCTATATCCTCTCCGGCCATATTCTGCCGGTGAAGGAACTGGTGGCAATATCCGCCCGGGCCGCCGGGGTAAAGCCCCCTGCGCTCTGCCTGCCCCTGGGATTCGTGAAACTCTTTGCCGGCATCGCCGAGGCCATTGCCCTGGCCAGGGGCCAAACCCTGACCTTCACCCCCTATGCCCTAAAGGTTTTGGGGGATAACTGCAACTTCTCCCACGAGAAAATCACCGCCCTTACCGGTTACACACCCCGCCCGCTCAGCGAGGCTTTAAAGGATCAGGTGGAATTTTATTTTGAGGTCTACAAGAAAAACCTTCAAAAGGCGAAGCAGTAAAAATGACGAGGATCTATTACTTCAGCGGCACGGGCAATTCCTACTGGTCGGCAAGAAAACTGGCCGAAAAGTTTGGCGATGCGGAACTTTTCTCCATAAGCCGGGAAATAAAGCAGCCCCATATCCGCATCGAAGCGGACGCAACGGTGTTTCTGTTTCCCGCTTATGCCTATGGGATACCGGGCATGGTGCGCCGCTTTTTGGAAAAGGCTGAAATCCGCGTGGATTATATCGCGGCCCTGGTAAGCTACGGCTCATCCCCCGGCGGCGCACTGGCGGAAGTCCGCCGTGTCCTGGGGCGGAAAAAACTGAAACTAAACTATGGGGGCCGCATCCCTGCGGTGGAAAATTACATCCCCATTTTCGGCGCCCAAAAGGCTGCCCTGCAAGAAAAGCGGCTTGCCATGCAGGCAGCCGCCACCGAAGAGGCGGCCGCGGCGATTCTATCCCGGAAAGGCAACAGGATTTTGACCTTCCGGCCCTTCTCCGGTTTTGTAAGCGCCCTTTTCCGCTTTGCCTGTCCGGGGATGGACCGCCTCTTCCGTGTTTCCGCCGCCTGCAATGCCTGCGGCCTCTGCGTGCGGATATGTCCTGCCGGGGCAATCGCCATGGGTGGGTCCGGCCCGGTTTTTCAGAAAAAATGCGAGCAGTGCCAGGCCTGCCTCAACTTCTGCCCCAGCCGGGCCATCAGTTTTGGGCGGCTGAAGCCGGACACGGAGCGGTACCATCACCCGGAAGTGACCCTTGGGGAACTGTTTGAATAGCTCCGGTCGGGGCGCAAAACCTCCGCGCCGTTGCGGTAGATGTGGCGGGGACTTGAACCTTCATCCATATAACAATGGATAAGGGCCCGAATAGTACGGGGCAGACTGCCCTGGGCGCCGGCTTCCTGGACCGCAAAGAGGGCCAAATCGGCTGCCCGGCCCGTCCGGCGCAGGGCGGCGCAGGGGTTTTTGGCGTCAAGATCGGCGGTAACCGAGAAAACAAGGGACACGATATCTTCTTCAGCAAGATCATTTGCCCTAAGCAGCTCGTCGTAGAGGGCGCACACCTGGATGCCGATATCCCCTGCCTCATTGAGACACTGGGCGGCCCCCCGGAGGGCATAAAGACGTTTCATGATACATTTCCTCTTGCTGCGGCAGCGATAAGGGTTCCCAGAACCGCAATAAGGGCCCCGGTTAAACCCAGAAAAAAATATCCGGCGATACCCCGGATATAGGCGGCCTGGGGCTGCTCTTCGCGGTGCGGGCGAAAAAGGCAGACAAGGTCCGTAATTATCCCGTAGAGGGACAGCAATGCCGAAAAAATCCCGCCCAGTATTGCCAGATTGATCAGGGCGAGCTGGGTACTGTCCATAAATTGCTGCCCGGTTCCGGCAAGGTATAAAAACACCGCAAGGAGGCATATCCCAAAGGAAAAAAGGGCCGCGCCATGCAGCAGGGTAAGGACAAAGGGCTTTTTCCCATGGGGGGATATGTTCATCCGCTGCGCTCCGTGTTATGATAACTATATAGAAGACTCCGTATAATTGCAATTTTGATCCGGCGGGTGTTTCAAAAATATTTTCAGGAAGGTGGCATGAAGAAGTTTCTTGCGGTTCTTATTGTTCTTTTGATTGCGGGCTGCGTTGGTTTTTTCCTCGGCTGGGCTCAGCTCGGGGTTCCCTCAGGTTCCTATGGGGTGATGCGGTCAAAGACCCACGGCCTGGACGAAAAGCTTATCCGGGAAGGGGATTTCCGCTGGGTATGGTACAAACTGATCCCCACCAACGTGACCATTCAGGTTTTTACCCTGGATCAAATAGAAAGGCCCTTCAGTTTCCAGGGCAGCCTGCCCTCAGGTGATGTGTACGCCGCCTTTTCCGGGTTTGACGCCGCCTTTTCCTACGAAATGTCCGGGACTTTTTCCTTTAATATCAGGGCCGATTCCCTCCTCTCCCTTGTTTCGGAACGAAACCTTGCCGGGCAGGAAGATTTAATTGCCTATGAAGCAGGGCTTGCTTCCGATATCGAAGCCTTTATCCGATCCCAACTGGAAGTGATCTCCGCCGATGAGGGGGTAATAGCTTCAATACTCAGCTCCGGGCGCAGTCCGGTTCTGGATTCTGCAATCGCGGGGGCTTTTCCGCAGATCGAAAACCTTGCCTGCCGTATCCCCGCGGCGGTATTCCCCGATTTTGTCCTTTACCGGCAGACCCGTCTGATTTACGAAGACTTTTTTGCGAAACAGCGGGAATATTTAAGCGCCGGACTGGATACGGATGCGGGGAAACAGCTTGATTCCCGGTTCCGCTTTGATGAGCTGGCCCGGTACGGCGAACTTTTAACGAAATACCCCATCCTGTTACAATACCTTGCCCTTGAAAGTGGGGCCGTAGGTAACCCTTGATGCGGACATTTGTTGTACTTATTAATAGAGGAGTATTTATGCAAAGGGCATGGGCCTTTTTATGTATACTGTTTTGGGCGGTATGGATTATACCTGTTTTTGCCCAGGAAGAACCGGAAGAAGAACCTGGTTATGATGAGGATATCCCTGTTGAGTCGGACTGGGGGGATTATATGCCCAGCCTTTATTCCCGGGGGGATCAGGTCTTTATCATGTCGGCGGGGGTGACTATCCCCACTGTTTTTATCGATGATTCCGGGGATACCCTCTATTCGGGGGTAGGCCAAATCACGGTGGGGG
>BOBW01000072.1 GCA_026002595.1 Spirochaetia bacterium
CTGTTTACGCTCGCTTTTTGTCGTCCTCCCGTTCATTGCCAATTCTGTGGTAACGCCGAATTTCAGCGCATCCTTCAGGCTGTCCACATCGGTATGCGTATGGGAATCGATCAGGCCGGGCAGAAGCGTCTTGCCCGCCACGTCTATAATCATCGCGCCTTCGGGAATGCCGCCGCCCACCGACTGGATTATTCCGTCTTTAATGACAACGGTCGTGTCGTCAATGACGTTTTCGCCGTCAAAGATTTTGGCGTTGATAATTGCCGTAACCTCATCCGATGGGACCGGCTGTTTGTTTTCACAGCCTCCCAAAAAGATTGAAATCATAATTGCCGTAATGCCGATTATACCATGAAATCTGTTATCCATATTTTTCTCCTTTTTACCCTTTCCGCATATAAACCCGAAGCGCCAGCGGGGCGAACACCACGAGAATAACCAGCGCCCCTGCCAGGGCAAGCCAGAAATCCGCGCCGACTGTACCTTGGCTTAAGAGCTGCCGTACTGCCGTTACCGCTTTTGAAAGCGGGTTAATGTGATCGGTGAAAAACCTAAGCGCGCCCGGCAGTGATTCGGTCGGAACGAACGCGTTTGAAAGGAAGGTCAGCGGGAACATTATCAGCATACCCGCAGTAGAAGCGACTGACGCGGACTTTGCACTCATCGCGGCGAAGGCAAACATCCAGCTCAAACACCAGGCAATTACCATCATAAAAAGAATGGAAGCGGCGATTCCAAACAGTCCGGTTTCAGGCCTGAAACCTAACAGAGCGCCCATCGTGAATATTACGATTCCCCCGATTGCGAACCGGGCAAGGTCGGCGATTAACACTCCCGCAAGCGGCGCGATACGCGCTATCGGCATTGATTTAAAACGGCTGGTAATACTTTTATCCATATCTTCACGCATTTGGACGCCAACGGCGGAGCAGCTTGTTACAAACGCCTGTATGAGGATTCCGGGAATAATGGTCGGCAGGTAAGCGGCGACGCTTCCCGAAACAGCTCCGCCAAAAAGAAACGTGAACAAGAGCGTGAACATAACCGGCATAACGGTAATGTCCATAAGCGATTCAGGGTTATGCACCATCTTAATCAGCGCACGGTATGCAAAGGTGAGCGTGTTTTGAATAGCGGTCCCAAAACTCACGCGGTTTTTAAGCACCCGCTGCGAGGCGGGTATAATGGCTGTGCTCGTCATATCAGTTTTCCTCCTTTTCTTTTTTAGCCGCGTTTCCTGTAAGTGCGAAGAACACTTCATCAAGCGATGGTTGGCGGATATTTACGCTTGTCAGGGCAATGCCGGCATCTTTGAGCGCGGCAAGAACATCGGTCAGCTTTTCTGTGCTGTCCATGGGCGTTGTAAGCTCAGAGGCTTCCGCGATTTGGACTTTTGTCCCAAGCATGCGTTCGACGATTTGTGCTGCGGCGGCCGTGTCATCGGGATTTATAAGGGTCAATTGCAGGGAGGACGCGCCGATTGATTTTTTCAAACCGGCGGGGGTGTCATTCGCGACGACACGTCCTTTGTCTATAACGACAATAGTGTCGGCGAGCTGGTCGGCCTCGTCCAGATACTGCGTCGTCAGCAGTACGGTCGATCCGTTTTTCACGAGGGTGCGGATGGTCGCCCACATTTGCGCCCGTGTGCGCGGGTCAAGCCCGGTCGTCGGCTCGTCTAAAAAAATCAGCGGAGGGCTCGACAGCAGGCTTGCCGCCAGATCAAGACGGCGGCGCATACCGCCTGAAAACTGCGCCAGCGTTTTATTCGCCGCTTCGGTCAATCCGAATTCCTCAAGGAGTTCGTTAGCCTTGCGCTTCGAATCTTTTCTCGAATAGCCGTATAGCCGCCCGAAAATCGTGAGGTTTTCGGTTGCGGTCAGGCTCTCGTCGATTGAGGCGAACTGCCCTGTCAGCCCGATGAGCTGCCGCACCTTTTGCGTTTCCTTCATCACATCGCAGCCGAAAATCTTCGCGGCGCCCGCGTCCGGCTTTGACAATGTGGCGAGCATATTGATAGTCGTTGTTTTCCCCGCACCGTTCGGCCCAAGTACGCCGCAGATACTTCCGGTGGGGATATTCAGGCTCACCCCGTCTACGGCGCGGTTGCTTCCGAATATTTTGACCAAGCCGTGGGCTTCGACGGCCAATGCCGTATCAGTCTTTGTCATCGTGATTTCCTCCAATTAGTTCCTCCATACGTCTGATAATGCGGGCCATATAATCGTTGAAATTATCCAGCTCTTCCCCGCTAAGGCAATCGAATCCAAGGCCTTTTTTATGCTTATGCGGCTTGCCGTCCATTTCGCTCAAGGCGGCCGCTCCCTCCGCAGTCAGATTAATAATGGAAGCGCGCCGGTCATTCTTCGATTGTTCCCGGGTGATGCACCCGCGTTTTTCCAGTTTGTCCAGCAGCTGTGTTACCGATTGCTTGGTCATCCCCGAAAGCTCGGTTAATTCCTTTTGGGTGATTTCCGGCTTCATTTTCAGCAGCGATAAGATACGCCCCTGTCCGCCATGCGGATTGTTAAGACCCCGGAACATTTGCTTTTGATAGCGGTTACTCAGCACTTGCAATCGTATAAACAGCGCGACCGCCTCTCCCCTTTTTTTGTTCATACGAATCCCCTCCTTTCACCCTTGTTTATAGTCAAGTACTTGACCGTCAAGCACTTGACTATATGGTAATAGGGGAGATTTAATTTGTCAAGTGAGCCGGTTCCAAAATTAAGAATTTAACCACGAGCCACACAAAGCGAACCTTCGGTTCGAACACGAACTAAATGATCTTTTTGGTGTGGTTCGTGTTGTGCTGCCAGTAGGCGGCTTGTGGTTAATTAATTTCTATTTTGGAACTGCCTCAAATGTTTTACTAATTTTTGCTAATTCCTTCCGCCGAGCTTGACACCGCCGCGCCATATCGTATCGATGTTCAGCGTATCCGTGATATCACCCAGCGGGTCGCCGTCAATGAGCAGCAGATCGGCGCGGTATCCCGCAGCGATGCGTCCACGGTCGTCAAGGCTGAACCGTTTCGCGGGAACGGAAGTTGCCGCCCGTAAGGCTTCGGCGGGCGTAAATCCCGCCTTGACCAATAATTGCAGCTCGTGGTGCAGGCTCACGCCATGGGCAAGTCCGCCGAGACCGGGGACCGGTTCCGATACGTCGCTGCCCGCCAAAATATCAACCCCCGCGTTGTGCAGCGTCATAATGGTGGTATAGGCGTTCTCCAGTTTACCTGCGGGATAGACGTTCATACTGGCGGACAGTGAATCAAGCCATTCTTCGTTAAGCCGAGAAATGACGCGCTCGTCTGCGGCAAGCCAGGCCGCATCATTGCCGAAAGCGGAGGAAAGCGTCACCAGTGTAGGGATGACGAATACATTGTTCTTCGCTATATCGGAGACAAGCTGTTCGGAGGGCTGGTTGTCAAAGAACAGGTGTCCGAGGCCGTCTATTCCCATCGCGACAACGCGTTCGGTTTCGGCGGCGGTGGTCACGTGGGCAATCGTCAGTTTGTCAAGGCGATGCGCTTCGTCAATGGCGGCCTGAAGCGTTGCGTCGTCCAACACGGGAAGCCCCGGCCAGCCGATGTTGTCGCCGTTTTCAACGAGGATTTTAATGTAGTCGGCGCCGTCCTTAACGCGTTTATTGACGAGTTTCACCGCTTCTTCCGGCGTGGAAGCGGAGGGGAATTTGAAAAAGTAACGTATCAGCAGATTGTTGCTGGAACTCTGATACTCGCTGGGATGGCCTCCTTTGGACGTGATGCCCATACCGGGGGAGCGCAAATCCGCCATGTCGCTGCTGTCGGCGACTTTTTTGCGTTCATTGGCCGACCATGTGCCGTTCATCTCAAGCTCTGTGGTAACGCCGAATTTCAGCGCGTCTTTCAGGCCGTTCATATCGGTATGGGTGTGGGAATCGATTAGACCGGGCATCAGCGTTTTGCCTGCCGCGTCTATAATCTCAGCCCCTTCAGGAATTTCACCGCCCACCGACTGGATTATTCCGTCTTTTATGACAACGGTTGTGTCGTCAATGACGTTTTCGCCGTCAAAGATTTTGGCGTTGATAATTGCGGCGAATTGTTTTTCGCCGACATACGCCTTGCCTGAACAGCCGCTCAACGCGCCCAGCGCGATAATCCCGGCGGCAAAAACCGCCAACACCTTTTTGTAGTTCATCATCATTTCCTCCTGAAATTTATTTTATGTCCTGCTTCTTAAACAGCAAACTTCCTAATACAGTTCCGCCGGTTAAATAGCAGAACCCCACGATAAGGCCTTGCAGTACCGCGCCGCTTTCGGGCGTGATGGAGGCGAGGGCGGACACATTACCGGAAATCCAGAAACTTGACAGTGATATGACATCCTCCAGTATAAAATCGATTGTCATTAAGATGGTCGGCAGCACGGACGCCGCGCAAATCGAGACGGCAATGGACGCACCGTTACTGCGCAGCCACATTGAAACGAGGACGAACACCGATGTATACGCAAGCAGCAGCAGACCTTCGCCGAGCAGCATGGTGACTGCGCCGTAAATGGCGACAGCGGAAACGGCGGCGCCGCCGGATGGGTCAAATCCCCAAAGGGCCGTTCCCAGCGCAAGGGAAACCGCGGCGTGGACAACATAAATCGCCAAAACCGCCGCCCCGCTCACCGCAAGCTTGGAAAGATAAATCTGAACGCGGTTAAAGCCTTTGGAAACATAGTTCTTCATCGTGCCGTTATGAAATTCGCTTGATACGAAAATCGAAACAAACACGGCCAAAACCGTGGGGAGAAGCGCCAGGCCCAATGTTTCCGCGAGAAAGGTTGCGCCGCTTATATCCTCCACGATTGCCGACATACCCTCGGCCCCGCGGGTCTGCACGCCCAATTGTATAGCGATTGCCATAATGGCCGGAATCACGGCGCATATGAGCATACAGACATAAAATAAACGCGACTTTTTGAGTTTATAAAACTCCGATTTGATGATGTTCATTATTTTTTTCCTCCCATTAAGTCCATAAAGTACCCTTCAAGATTTTGCTCCCCGGGTGAAAGCGCCGACACCGCAAGCCCGTTTGAGACAAGCATTTTATTGATGTTCGCCGCTTCGTCAAGGCGGTCGTACAAAATAATCGCGCCATCTGGTCTGCTTTCAAAGTTTGTGCTTACGGAAGTTTTCAGCAGGCTTTCAGCCTTGCCCGGATTATCCGTAACGATTTTCAGGTTGTGGCGGCATCTGCGTTCAAGTTCCTGCGCCGTAAATTCATCAACGAGTTCGCCCCGGTGAATAACGCCGTAGCAGGTCGCCATTCGGGAAAGCTCGTCGAGAATATGACTGGAGATTATCATTGTCAGCTTTTTCTCTTTGTTCAGTTTCAGAAGCAAATCGCGCACTTCTTTGATGCCCATTGGGTCAAGACCGTTCATCGGCTCGTCTAAAACAAGAAATTCCGGGCTGCCAATCAGGGCAATAGCTATCATCAGCCGCTGTTTCATACCGAGGGAAAAATCCCTTGCTTTCTTTTTCCCCAGGCCGGAAAGCCCGACAAAATCCAGCAGTTCCGGCACGATGCGCTTTTCGGCGCTGCCGATTAAGATACGGTACACCTCGAGGTTTTCATCCGCGGTCATTGCCGGATAGATGGCCGGATTTTCAATCGTGCAGCCAATCCTGCGGCGCTGTTTTTCCAGGTCGCCGCTCTCGAAAAGCCGCATGGCGCCCCCGGTCGGTTCGGCAAGCCCGCACAACATTCTCATAAATGTTGTTTTCCCCGCTCCGTTTTCACCGATGAATCCATAAATATCCCCGCGCCGGATATTGATATTCACGTTGTTCACCGCGGCTTTCCCCGCGAAGGTCTTGCTCAAATCTTTTGTTTGTACGACATATTCCATTTGAATTACCTCCATACTTGATATACTGAGAATACGTCACGGTTATTAAGCGCCGATTAACGGGAAGTAAACTTTTTATTAAAATGGCGGCCGGAAATTCATCAACAAGTTCGCCCCGGTGAATAACGCCGTAGCAAATGCCCATTGATACAAAGGTCTGTTTCTGCTATTATGACAAAATCGTTATGATTTGTCGAAATAAGAATCTGACATTATCTTTGACCAGATGAGGAGTGAAACATGAAAGAACCAAGACTAAAGGGATGGTGGCTTATCCGGCTGGCGCTTACCATTATCGGGAAAAAAGGGCTGGCGGAAATGACCAAGGCTTCGAAACACGGCAAGGAAACCCAGGCCAGGGTCCTGCGGGATATCCTTACCCAGTCGAAGGACACGGTTTACGGCAAGGAACATCACTTTGAGGATATCCTGGCGGCCGCAACCCCGGAAGAATTGTTCAGGCTATACGATGAAAATGTTCCGGTGAATGTCTATGAAGACTTGAAGCCCTATGTGGAGCGCCACAAGTCAGGTGAAGCGGGTGTTTTATTCCCCGGCAAGCCCAAGCTCTACGCCACCACCAGCGGCACCACCAATGAGCCCAAGTGGATACCCGTTTCCGAGCAGTACTATAAGGACGCCTACAAAAAGATGAACCAGATCGGGTTTTATGTCCTGATTCGGAACAAGCCCACGGTGTTTTACGGTCCCACCGTATCCATTGTGGGTAAGGCCGTAGAAGGCGCAGCCCCGGACGGCACCCTCTACGGTTCCCTTTCCGGGGTGAGCCAGCGGGATATTCCTGAGTTCATGAAGGTCCTCCATACCGCCCCGGCGGATGTATTCCATATTGCCGATTACAAGGCCCGGTATTACGCCATCATGCGTATGGGCATTGAGCGGGACGCCCACCTCATCATCACCGCCAACCCCAGCACCCTGGTGGAGATGCAGACCAACGCCAATGAGTTCTACGATGAATACGTGAACGACATTGAAAAGGGCGCCCTGACCCACCGCTTTGACTATCCCGCTGAAATCCGCAGTGCCCTGGAGGCGAAGCTCAAGCCGAATCCCGCACGGGCGGAGGAACTGCGCAAACTAAAGGCCCGGTACGGCAATGTGCTGCCCAAACATTACTGGCCCAATATGGTTGAGGTCATGGTCTGGTTCTGCGGCAACACCAAGATATACTTTGACAAGATTCGGGATTCCTTTCCGCCGGACTGCGTATTCCATGAATTCGGCTATTTGGCCAGTGAATGTAAAACCGGCCTGGCGCTGAAGGCAAATAGCCCGGATACGGTTCTGTTCGGCCATATGCAGCTCTTTGAGTTTATCCACGAATCGGAGATTGACAGCCCAAACCCCCGGATCTACCAGATGCACGAGGTGGAGGAGGGGCAGCGCTACACCCTGCTGATCACCACTTCCGCGGGGCTCTACCGGTACAACATGAACGATATCCTGGAAGTGACCGGCCGTTACAACGAATTCCCCACCGTCACCTTCATCCAGAAGGCAAACGGGACCATCAGCCTGACCGGAGAAAAACTCCATGAACGGCAGTTTATTGAGGCGGTCCACGAGGTGGAGAAGAAGACCGGGAAAATAGCCCCCTTCTTTGTGGGATTTGCGGACCCCCATAAATCAAATTACAAATTCTACTATGAATTTGAGAACCAGAATATCTCGGTGAAGGAAGCCGAAGAGTTTACCGCCTATCTTGACCAATGCCTGCAAAATTATAACAGCGAATACAAGGAAAAGCGGGCTTCCGACCGCCTTAAAGCGCCGGAAACTGCCCTGCTGGGGCCTGAGTCTTTTGAACGGTTCAAGGCCAATTGCATCGACAAGGGATACCGGGACGGCCAGTTCAAGGTGAATCTTTTGATGCAGGATGAAAAGCGCCACGCCATGTTCAAGGAGCTGATAACCAACGGGGGAGGGGGGGTACTCCGCTCAAATTCCCCGCAGGAAATTTGACGGCGGACCTTTGATCCGATGGCTCGCAGCTTCCCCGAGGCACGCGCCTTTATCTTCGATTTTGACGGTACGCTCTACGATTCCAGCGGGATCGCGCTGCGGCTCATTGCCCAGCGGCCCCTGGAAGCGTTTATTCTTTTGGCGGAACGCAAAACCCGCGCTTCCCTTGCCGGCTGCGATTACGGGGAGGCGGAGGCCTATTACCAGGAATTTTTTTCTTTGCTGGCCCGGAGGCTCCATAAACCGGCAAGGGTCCTCCGCTCCTGGTACTTTGATGAGTATATGCCCCGGATGTGCCGGGTATTAAAAAAGCATTTTCGGCTCCGCCCCGGCTGCCTTGAACTATTTGAAGAGCTTGCCCCTAAGCGGACCGGAGATCCTTTCAAATTTG
>BOBW01000073.1 GCA_026002595.1 Spirochaetia bacterium
CCCCCCAACCGGTGTCAGGCACCCTTTTCTTCCCTGGCCCCCCTCTTTCCCCTATACGGTTGCCTGCAATTCTTTGCGGACAAGCTCGCCGATGATGGCTGCTTCCGTGGTATGCTCGGCGGTAGCCTTGATACGGAGCCAGTCGGCACAAAGATCGTCCACCGTAACCATGCGGACAGGACGCCGAGCATTGGCGGAGTCTACATCAGGCGGGTTCCTCGTGATTTCTTCGTCAAGGGCATCGTATTCGGCTTCGGTCAGTCTGGGCATAAATTTCTCCTATTGGTTAAGCAAATGGTAATACTTGCTTTGGCACTTCAACACATGGAAGATGACATCGGTGTGGTCATCTATCTCATGGTATACGATTTCGAGCAAATTGCCGGCGCGGTCAACGCCCAGCCGGAGGTATTTGTCCTCATACCCTTTCAGCAGGCCATCATACCGATAGTACCGAAAGGCGTGCAAAATATCTTCCCGGAAGCAGCAAACTCAACAACGATTTCGTCCATGTCCCTAGCCTGGCACAAAACACTGGTGAGGGCACCCCCAACCCAGGGCTCCTGCATTTTTTTTCTGAGTGCCAAATTTACTCAGAACCGCGATATTTCTGAAAAAAACAACCACAAAGGACTCAAAGGGGGGAGAGGAAAAATCGATCTTTTCTTCTCCTTTGTGTCCTTCGCGGTTAAAATTCTTCAAATCCCGGTGATTTCCCAGAACCTGAAAGTAAATGCAATAGCCCTGCCCCTTTTTCTTCCCCTACCGTTAAATCATGACGACGGCGGATTTGCAAAGCCGGTAGCGGAGGTACCGTCAACCTTGAGCGTTCCAATATGGTCCTGGCCTGAGATATTATCCCAAGGGGGTGCGGTTGTACCCGTCTGGAGCACCGAACCAAAACCCTTTAAAACTTTTGGAAAATAAGTATTATTTGGAACAGTATTTCCAGTGCCGATGGTTCCGCCGGACTTGGTGAAGTAACTTGTGTTTGGTGAGGCGGCGCCGGTAATGTATACCCCGCCGCCGTTGTTGGCGCTGTTATCGTTGATGGTTCCGTCGCTCATGGTAAAGATACCGCCATTATGCACATACACCCCGCCGCCGCCGGTGCCGCTTATCAGGATTGTACCGCCGGAGTAGTTCGTGAGAGTGTCTGTGTTAGTTATGCCGGGGATGATGACGGCGTTATTTTCGATGGTTCCGTTGCTCATGGTAAAGGTTCCGCCCCTCATATACACCCCGCCGCCGCCGTTGTTGGTACTGAGGACAGTGTAGGTAGCAGCCTTACCATTAATATCCACATTACCATTCCCGGAGACGTAGCCATTGAGGGTAAAGGTGATGGTGACGTGGTTCCCGCTGATGGAACCACCGCTCATGGTAAAGGTTCCGCCATTCACATACACCCCGCCGCCGTAACCGCCGTAATCGCTGTAATCGCCGTAACCGCCGAGGCCGGTACCGGCGCCGCTGCCGGTGGCATCGGGGCCGCCGGTGATGCTGACACCACCGGCGCTTACAATGCGACCGGAGGTATTGTTATTATTCCGCAGGGTTACGGAGCCGCCCATCTTGAGGGTTCCATTGACGGTAATCAGGGCGGCGGTGGCGGTGAGGGAAGGGGTGTTTGCTGCGCCGCCGTCAATGACAAGATTGCCCCCCAGTTCCAGGGAGCCGGTGGCGGCTACGGTAATAAGGCTGCCAAAGCCGTTTCCGTCCCGGGTTATCGTCTGGGGATCAGAAGAAGTAAGCCTTATATGTTTATTGGCAGGGATAGTTATGGTCGAAGTCGAATTTATAGAATCATCAGCAATCAGAATGATGGTGTCCGGGTTAGCCGGATCATTCCCATTCGTCCCGGTAGTGGCGGCAATTACCGCAGCCGAAAGGGATATGTAATAACCGTCGTCCCTGGCCCCGGTAAAGGCGGCCGGCCGGAACGCGACATAGGTGCTGCTGGGGGGCGGGGTGGGCGCTGGGGGCGGAGTGCCCTCTTTGAAAACTGTCACCGTATAGTCCTGGGGTGAATCATCTGCCGCTTTTACCGTGAATCTCCGCGATGATGTGCTGAAATTAACGCCGGTAAAGGTAACCGTTGGAAGGGTGGGATCATCAGGCTGCGGCCCCAGATCGCTGGCAATGGAAGCCCCGATGTAGCTAACGGCTGCGGTCATATTGCTTAGAGCAGTGGTGGTCACGGAGGATGGCACGGTGACAACAACCGTATGGTTGGGCTCATCAATGTTCCCCCAATACTTTTGCCCGATTGGTGTCTCGCTTACGTTGAACGCGGTTATGGCCTTGTCGCCGGAAGCGGGTGGAGCGGCCCCCTCGCTTACCGTCACCGTATACTGCTGGAAGGTTGAACCATTCATCGCTTTAACCTTGTAGGTCTTTGGGGCACTGAAATTAGTCAGCGTCCCCCAGACAGGGTCGGTTGAGATCCCCGAATGGATAATATATGGGAGCATATTGGTTCTGTCGGTCCCGGCAGGCACCGTGACGGCAACCGTTTTTTCATCCTCATTCACCTCGCCCCGGTACGCCGTCCCGCCGCTGATAAGAAAGAAATCAATTATCGCCATGGAGGATTCGGTTACAAAGGGCTGCTCCGTAGACGCCGGGCGGCAAAAAATGGGAGGAATTATCAGCGCGTCAAATATCCGCTTCATGCCGTCGATCCGTATATCCAGGACAAGGTTGTATAAATGCCCCATCCCCGCCCCTGTGATATGAATCATAATCTGATTCTGCTCATTGGGATCATCTACCGTTACCACCAGGCCTGCCGGGAGCGGCTGCGTTAGATTCAGCGCCGCGCGCAGATTATATCCCTGGCTGTTCTCCAGGTTTACCGTGATAATGGATTCGGGCTCTTCGCTTGCCGGAGGGATAAGGATAAGATCCCCTGAAGAGGAAATCACTACGGAGGAGCTTCCACTCAGGTCCAGAACCCGGACTTCGCCGGTCTGGCTGTCGAGAAAGGGCTCGATGGGCTTGTTGAAGATGTCGCATGTTGTAAGCAGACATGCTGCCAGTAAGCATGCTGCCGGTAGGCAGCGGGCCGCAATGCCGGACGCTTTTTTTAGACTTATCATTTCATCCCCCCTCAAGCAATAAAATTATTTAGGCAAAAACTTTAGACTGGCCGTTAATCATCTTTTGTGGTAATGCCTCAATTTCATCAGCTCTTTGCAGCATTCCATAGAGTTTTATGGGGTCCGCATTTTTATTTTTAGCGGCCTCGGCTATGTTTAAGTTATTAGTCTTAATGGCTGCCTTAATAATAGCTGATAATTGAGATTTTCGCCTTACATCTGAAGGAACAGCGTCCACTCCAAAATCAGGGTCATTATCATCAAAACTTATTTCCAGAAGATACTTTATGTCTACCGGGTATTTATCAAGCCATGTATTATTACTCATTTCTTTTAATTTTTTCATTGGACTCCTCCGATTAAAGCCGGTAATCTTCTTAAAACAGATTTCTGGCAGCCATTCTTCAAACTCTCCTTTCATATCCGTTGGCCGAGGTACTCTTTCAAAATCAGACATACTTATACCCTGCAACCCCTCAAGCATACCATAACAGCGCGATAAAATCAACAAAAGGCGCCCGGCGCCTCGGCAAACGGTGCCTGACACCTATTTCTTCCCTTAGCTTATAGCTTGTTGTATCAATTCGTTCACGATTTGCCCGGGGCTTTTGCGGGTGGCTTCGGCTTTTGTCATGAGGTATTTAAGGGAAAGGTCATTCAGACCCATAAGACGGGCATCCCTCATACTTAAAAAACCGGTACCGTTGGGGCCGAACTCTATTGTTTCATCATTGCTTATTTCCTCGTCCAAGGCCCAAGCTTCTTCTTCGGTCATTTGCGTACCTTTCCATAATCATATTTTACCATAAAGCCCCCGTCTGCGCTATTCTCCTGCACGACCCAAACGGTGCCAGGCACCTTTTGTTACGCCGCTTTATCAGAATACCGTACAACCGTGATTTCGGCAGACTGCAAGGCAGACATGGCTGCCACGGCTTTAATTGAGGTGATGATCTGTTCAAGCCTGCGGGACACCATATCGGAATGTACGACTTCGCCGCATTGCTTACAAACAAGGGAGGGAACGTTTTTTATGATGACAACGCGCTCATCAAGAGAGAAACCTTCGCCCTTTGGGCCTGGTTGAGGAACAAAGGCAGCGGTAAAAACTGTTTCCTTTTCTTCCAATTCGCCTTTGCAAAAAAAACAATCCATCATTTTCCTCCTGGAAACTTCGGCCCAAGGGCCTCGTTGGATGTGCCTATACGATTGTCTGCCACTGGCACCTCAGAACTGCCAGAAAACGCCCGCCGCCGGCCGGATATAGCCCGGCTGGGAACTGTCGTCCGCGGACAGCAGGTGGCTAAAGTCCGCGCCGACTTCAATACCGAAGGTCCCTGTGATGCGCCGCTGGAAGGACAGCCCCATGTCCAGGGATGGATATATGCCGAGGAGGGTAGCGTCTTTGCCCTTGCCATAGTCATAATAAAAATCCCCTATTATATTTATCCCCGCCCCAAGGCGGACATTAAGGGCCAGGTTTTGATTGAACCAGAGCTGATACAATACCCTGAGCCGGATTCCCCAAACCTGGGCGCTGATCTTATATTTTTTTTTTAGTTCCTCCAGCATATTCCAGGATGCGCCCAGTTCCGCCCCGAAATAATGCCGCAGTCCTTCGGTTTTCCCCAGCTTAAAGGGGATGATGCCGGCCCGCAGCGCAGCCCCCGCGGGAAAGAAGGGGCGCTCAAAGGCGTTTTCACTGAACAGTACCCCGTACAGGGGCAGGACCGGGGCATATTCCGCCGAAATAATGATATCAGGCCTGCGGGAATGAACCGGTTCCCCGCCCTCATCGGGCCCGCCTTCATCGCCCTCGCCCTCATCGGGCCCGCCTTCATCGGGCTCGCCCTCATCGACCTCGCTCACAGCTGGGCCGGGATCGGTTTCTTGCGGCCGGACAATAAGGGTTCCCTGTGTGTCCTCAAGCCCGCCGGGATTCCTGATATACACATCATAGGAGCCTGAGGCGAGTTGTTCATTATTGAAGACGAGCCGGGCGCTTTTTTCCCTGATTTCCCTGCTGGCAGGGCGGAGCCCCTGTCCGGCATCCCCATGGAGGCGGAGCCGGATATCCGCCCCGGCGTCCATATCCTGTCCTTTTACCTCGATCACCAATTGATCCCCGGTATTTGGATTAAATTCCACCGGGGTAAAACTGTCTATTTTGGGCTGAAGGGCGTTCAGAACCTCAAAGGCGGCCCAGTCCATGGTGTATTCGTTCTGGTCCAGGAGATTATATACCCCTACCTGATACCGGTATTTGCCGGGCCGCAGGGAAACAATCAGGAAATTTTCCCGGGTCGTTTGCCTCAGCAGTTCGGTGTATTTCCCCTCCAGGCTTTCCTCAAGGATCACCTCATAGCGGAGCGCCAATTCGCTGTGGTTCCAGGAAAGGCGCTGGATAAACCGGGGGCCCCCGTCGTTCCATGCGATAAAAAAATCCCCTTCCTCATAGACGGTCTCTTCAGATTTCGTTTCCTGCGCGTACGCGGCCGAAGGCGCCCCAAGGGCCAGGCAGAGGAAAAGCAATACCGATAGACCGCGGAGGTGTTTCTTATTGTCCATAGATCTTCCCCGGATCATTGGGGGTATCCCGGGGGAGCGCGGGAAGGTCTATGGTAAAACGGTTTTCGGCCAGGGTTCCATGCTGCCCAATAGCGTTGTTCGCCCCCTGGTTCACTGCCTCTACCTGCCAGATAAAGCTGCCCGCCCCCAGGAAGCCCAGATCATCCAGGGTACGGGATGTTTGGGTTGACGGATCCCAGCGTTGTATCAGCTGCCGCCTGCCGCCCGCTTCCCGGTAGACCGCAAGGATATAACGGTTTGCCCCGGGAACCTCGGCCCAGCTAAAGGTCATGGTCCGGGATACCCGTAACTCCCCGGGGCCGATACGGTACCCGTTTTCAGGCTGCCGCTGCTGGGCCTCGGGCAGCAGGGCCGCAGCCCCTACCCGGAAGGATGCCGGGGATGCGGGGCTCAGGTTCATGCCCTCACTGGTTTCCCCCCGGACGGTCCAGTAATAGGTCCCTTCGGAAAGGGGGATAAGCCGGACGGAGCCCTGCGGGTTTGCTACGTTCATCAGGGCGGTCCCCTGGAAATCGGCGCTGCGGGAAAGAATGAACCGGGTGTTCACCGCCGGGAGCGGACTGGACCAGCGGACGCTGTCCGGCTGCTGCTGGGCCCTGAGTCCCGTATATTCGGTTCCCGCAAGAGGGTAGTCCAGGCTGATCGGGCGGAATATTTGCAAATTAAACTGCGCGCTTGCAGTGGGGCTGGAAAGCCGGGCGCCCCCTGCCTTTGGGTTCATAAAGGCCTGTATGGTCCAGGTATATGCGCCGGCCTGGTAAGTGTCCAGGGGAATTTCCAGCCGGTTCCCCGTAATATTGGAAGTACTGCGCAGGGCCGTTCCCCCGGCGCGGTTCCCCGCATAGAGATTGAAGGAATAAGTATCCGCCCCTTCCACGCCCTGCCAGGTAAAGGCGGTTGTTGTACCCGCACGGGCAATAACCGGTCCGGCCCGGGGGCCGGTCAAGGCCGGGGAGGGCAGACTGGAAAGCACCCGGAGACCCATGACCGCGGTTTGCAGGTTTCCGGTTTCAGCCGCTATACGCCAGTACCACTGTCCGTCCCGCAGGGGCCGTCCCTGGAAGGTCCCATCCGCGGCGGCCTCATCGATCTCAAGCCGGGTAAAGTCCGGGGTATCGGAAACCTGGAACCGCAGAGGGGAGGAAATATTTGTTTTCCAGGCAAACCGGATGTTCTGCAGCTGGGAACCGGCGGCGGTGTAATTATCCGGGGGGAAGGTGGACCGCAGAATGGGTTCCCACTGCCGGATAGTAAAGGACCGGGGGGGAGAAACCGTTGAAACTACGCCGTCAATGGCGGTTTGGGATACCCCCCAATAATAGCGGCCTTCGGCGAGGGGGATTTCATCCGCCGTGTAGGCGTAATAATTGCCCGTTGCCTGCCGGGTAATAATGGGGTTCCGGAACTCGGCATCCGTAGAAACCAGCAGGGTATATGAACCGGCCTCGGCCTCGTTCTGCCAGGAGAAATAGATGTCCTTCCGTGGTTCGGAAATGCTGATAACGGCGTCCCCCGGCGGGCTTATCAGGGTGGGGACCGCCAGTTCTTCACTTTGGGTAATGGTAAAGGATGAAACCGGGGAAGGGGCCAGGACCGTTCCAAAATCATCTCCCGTATCCGGGGTAATGCGCCAGTACCAGCGCCCGTTTTCCAGGCCGGAATAGGTCATGGAGAGGGCGGTCCCTGAACCGCCCCGTATTGTTTCCCGCAGAACGGCGTTTGTAAAGCCGGGATTATCCGCGGCTTCCAAAATATAGGATGAAACATCGGGAGACGCGGTCCACTGAAACCGGACCGCCGGTTTTTGGCTCCGGTACTGGAAGTCGCGGCCTTCTTCCGGGCTCAGGGGCAGGGTAGGGGGCACGGAAACAATGGTCAATTTGTTGATCACCGAAGCAACGGCGGCTGTGTCCGCGGTATCCTTGTCCAGCGGATAGGCCCGCCAATACCAGACACCCGGCTGTAAATCGATCCTTCCCTGGCCCTGCCGGCTGCCCTCCAGGGTATGGGCGATCCGCTTAAATCCCCGATCCTCTGAAATTTCTATCCGGGTAAGGGCCCCATCGGGATAATTTACCCCTTCCCAGGCAAATTCCACCGGCATGGCAACGGGCAGGGGCGACCCGCTGAGGATGAGCAGGGCAAGGGGTTTGGGGGAGCGCATAACCGTCTGGGGCGTATTACGGGCGCGGCCATCCTGGTCCAGCATAAGGGCCTCTCCCGCCTCAAGCCGGCGGGCTTCTCCGGCTCCGGCAAGAAGGGCGGCGCTGCCTTCGCTTACGGTTACGTTAAGGTCCCCCTCTCCCGCAACACGGGCGTCCATTACGGTCCCGCCGCCGATGCTTATGGTCCGGCCCCCTGCGTTCAGCACCAGGGCGGGAGGGTTTGCGGGATCAAGGGCGGCCGCATTCATGGCC
>BOBW01000074.1 GCA_026002595.1 Spirochaetia bacterium
TTATAAGGAATTAGCTCATTCAACTGACAATTTAGTTTCTCAAAACAGGCCGGTTCCCCCAGGGGAGTACCGGCTTTTTTATATGCCCCTGCCGTCCGTGCGGCGGGGTTCCGGCTTTAGAG
The DNA here is from genome assembly GCA_026002595.1 of Spirochaetia bacterium. Classification (GTDB taxonomy): domain Bacteria; phylum Spirochaetota; class Spirochaetia; order Treponematales; family Breznakiellaceae; genus BNUT01. The sequence continues at coordinate 123 of BOBW01000074.1, forward strand.
AGCATGACTCTTTAGAGCCCTGACAGCATTCGGATTCAATATTCGATGCTGTTTCGGCGCACGGGTATTTATCTGATTTCATGTAAACAAAAAACGCAGGTACCGGGGCCCGGCAGGTCCTTGACGTACCGTGGGAGAAAATTTGCCCCGGTAACTGCTCATAGGGGGTAGTATGTCTACGGATTCATTTAAGGCGGATATTATCAATCAGCTCATGGCGATGGAGGATGGCAGGGCAGCACACAACTCTCTGGAACATTATTTCCGGGCCTTTACCGGCGCATTCCGGGCGGATATGCCCTTTACCTTTTATTTTGAAGCGATAAACCGGCCGGTTATGTTTGTCTATGAACCAAGCTCCATTGCGGCCCGTTCCAGCCGTTATTTATTTATGGAACGGTGCGAACAGATAAAGGCAAAAGTTCTGTCCATAAGCGGCGTTATCCGTGAGCTTGCCGATGAGGGGTATATAAGTGTACAGCCCCTGAAATACGGGGACCGGCCTGCCTTACCGCCGGATTATATAAGCTATTGGCGGAAATACCAGCATTTTTACCATAGCGAGGCGGAGGGATTATCCTTTGTTTGTTTGTCCCGTTTTGTAGTGGAACAGGAATTGTATGATGTGTGGGCAAAGCTTAATCCCCGGGTGATGGTAAGCTGAACATGAATGCTGAAAAGCCTGCCGTGCGGGTGGTACTGGAAACGCCGGGCTTACTTTGTCGGCATCCGTACTTTTAACTTGTCATTTGAAATAGAATAAAAAAAATCCTTGTTCCATAGTTCAAGCGAGCGGGTATCTTTGATAAAGGGCAGCGCGTCAGTTTTTGCCTGTTCAAAATCGACGGTGGAAAACCGGTCCTCAAGGAGTAATAATATATCGTTCAAGGTGATTGCCCGTGGTTCCTGCCATTGTCCGGATTGCCGCATCCGCGCTTCAAAATGTTCGCTGTTGACCGGTATATCGTTTTGAAGAAACATGAGATAGTCATAGAAATCCCTGCCCTTAACACGGTGCTTCCACCGGCGGCAAAGCAAGGCATGGAGCTTTCCTGCAAAAAGGGATGGGGCGTCATAAAGCCTGACTGAAAAAGAGGTTGGCGCCAGACGGTATTTTACTTCATAGGTCGCGCCGGGCGGAGGATCGATATCGACTTCCAATTTTATTTTTAGCAATTCATTTTGTGGAACTCCCGCAACAGGCGGGGAAATTGAGCCGATCTTTAAAAGATGAATCAAAGTACCGCCTTTTATAAACGCTGATTGTATAGTTGAATGAACCGATTTTTGCTTTTGCTCAACGGTCATTTCAAAACCATAAGCGGCAAGTTCATCCTGAACCGCAGGTAAATACGGATTTAAGTTAAAAGCATCGTTGCTTTCAATAAGACTAAAGTCAAGGTCTTCTGAAAAACGCTCCAGCCCGTGGAAGATACGGAGCGCGGTTCCGCCATAAAAGGCAGCTTGTGTAAAAAAATGAGCGCGGTCAAGGGCGGCAAGGGTTATCTCCTGTACGATTTCTTTCAAGGCGTCTCGTCGTTCATCATTGGTACGGCATTGGTAGCGTTCAAACATTTTTTGGACAGGTGAAAGAGAATTCATGTTATACCTTCTTTGTGAACCATGCTGAAAGGGCAAGGACAGCCCTTCTGCGATACAGTGGAGCAATCCACCGGATAAAGTCTGCGTCAAGTTTATCAAGCGCATCCATGTTTATGCGTAAATTTTCAAGAAGCAGCGCGTTCATTGCTTTGACAGTAATAATATCGGGAGCTTTATAAATCGTATCGCAAAGCGCTTTTTCCGGGGATGCAATAAGATAGGAAGAGCCGTTTTCTTCTTCCATTGTAATGCCATAAGGATAGACGGCAGCGGGAAGATAGTAATACCGGAATTCCCCCAAAGGATTGCGGAACACCTTGTCTTTGTTTTTGTTAAAACTGGCGGAGCTTACGGTGGTGACCCGTTCGGGAATAAGACCGGCGGCGGCAAGGGCATATTCAAATGAAATATACGAGGGCCCGTACAGGGCGGAAGCTATAACCCGTCTGGAAACGACGGCATTATCCGCGAAGAGCCCCCGCCGGAGCTGTATGAGGCGGCCGGATTTTAAAAGCCGGGTTAGCCGCGCTTTTGGCGAGGCATAACCCTTTAGCTCATCCATCACCGACATGTGGGATTTGACCATCTTATCTCCTGTAAGTACAATATACTATACTTCCCGGAGGAAATCAAGGGATCATTTCTGAATAAACGCCTGTAGGGAAAGCTGTACCCTGATGCGGAAAAGCGAAGCTCAATTATGCCCTCCAACACCGCCCGCATAGCCCGCAATACCCTCATGCTCTACTTCCGGCAAATCCTGATTATGCTGGTAAGTCTGTACACGGTGCGGGTGGTGCTAAATACGCTGGGTGCGGATGATTACGGGATATACAACGTGGTGGCTGGGGTCGTTGTCCTGTTTTCATTTCTGAATTCGGCAATGTCCAATACAACCCAACGTTTTTTGAATACTGCCTTGGGACAGAATAATACAGAACAAGCAAGGGATGTTTACAGCATAAGTTTTGTAATATATTTTTTAATTTCAGTATTGGTCATTGTTTTAGCCGAGACTATAGGGTTATGGTTCTTAAATGCCAAGCTTAATATACCAGCGGATCGCCGGACAGCAGCATTAGCCGTATATCAGTTTTCCGTTGCTACAACGGTCATAAATATAATACGGGTTCCCTATAATGCAACCATTATTGCTTACGAAAAGATGTCTTTTTTCGCATTGGTTAGCATCGTTGAATGTGTATTAAAGCTTGCTGTCGTATTTTTATTGGTAATATCCCCTGTTGATGCTTTGATATTTTATGCGTTTCTTGTTTGTGTTGTTGGGGTGGTTGTACTCTTGGTGTACAAATTGTATTGTAATAAAGTTTTTGAAATAGCACATTATAGATATTGTAAGGATAAGAAACTTTTCCGTCAGCTTATAAGTTTTTCGGGATGGAATATGTTGAGTGGGGTTGCGAATGTAAGCAATTCACAAGGCACCAATATGTTGATTAATATATTTTCCGGTGTAACAGTGAATGCTGCAATAGGAATTGCAACCCAGGTTGATTTAGCTGTTTACAAATTTGTTGATAATTTTCAAACAGCATTTAAGCCGCAAATAATTAAGTCGTATGCTGCTAAAGAGTATAATTATTTTATTACGCTTATAATGCAGGCATCAAAGATTTCATTCTATCTTTTGTTGTTTTTTGCCCTCCCATTATATGTAAATGCCGGTTTTGTGTTAGAACTTTGGTTAAAAAATGTCCCGGAGTATACGGTGATATTTACTAAAATAATGTTAGTTATTTCATTAATTAGCTCAGTATCCGGTCCGTTATGGGCGGCGATGCAGGCTACAGGGGATATAAAGAGATACCAAATCATTTTTAACAGCTTTATGTTTGCTAACTTGCCATTATCATTTATATTTCTATGGTTAGGGTATAGCCCTGTTTGGGTATTAATCATCCGTCTTTTTCTTGATGTTTTAGCAGGAACCTGGCGTGTTTTTTATTTGAGAAAAAAGATTAATTTTCCCATCTTGCGTTTTTTATTAGATGTAATTATACCCATAGTTGTTATTGTTGTTATTTCGACACTGGTGGTAACATATATACATACGCTGTTTGCAGGGAAATTATTGAATCTTGTTGTATCTTGTTGTGTTTCAACCCTATGTTTGGGCTTTTTAGTATATTTTATCGGCTTAAAACCATCAGAAAGAATAGGAGTGAATAAATGGATAAAGAAAATCCTTTAGTGTCAATTATTGTGCCGGTTTATAATGTCGAAAAATACATCAAGTCGTGCCTAGATTCAATTTCCGCACAAAGCTATCAGAATCTTGAAATAATCGTGGTCGATGACGGGACGCCGGATAATGCCGGAAAAATTGCCGATGAATGTGCAGAAAAAGATAAGCGGATAAAAGTGATTCACCAAAATAATGGCGGATTAAGTATTGCGCGGAACACGGGCGTATCCGCTGCGCGGAACACGGGCGTATATATAGTATTTGTTGACTCTGATGATGTTCTGGCGCCGGATTATATCGAATATATGGTTGGGTTGATTGAGAACACAGGAACAGAGATTGCCCGGTCAAGAAACTACTTTAGCTATCGTAACCTGGATCAGGTTGAATTTGACAGATTTGAAAAAATCTCGAGTGTGGAAATTCTGAAAAATATGGAATACCATAACGATGGTATAGAGGTTTGGAATAAGATATACAAAAAATCATTTCTGGAAAAGAATAATATTCGTCATTTTGATGAGATTCAATTTGGGGAAGGCCAGACTTTTAATACATATGCTATGCTGCATACTGATTTTATCGGCGTTGGCCAGAGGCGAGTTTATTATTACCGGCATAACTTTGATTCTGCGACTAGAAAATTTGTTTGGGATCATCGCCGAAAAACAAATGAGATTGCACTTAACTATCGCAAAAAGTTTTATGCAGAATCGGGCAATAAAGCTCTCCAAAGGGCAATTGAATATCATATATGGATGGATACATTTTATTTCTATCGTGGAATACTATCTTTAAACGATCCGGAGTATCGACAGGATTTATTGAAATATTATCGCCGGTGCAGAACGAAAATTTTGGGTGTATTTTTTGCCGACAAATCAAAAATTGGCGTGAAAGTAATTATTAAGGCGATACTGATTTTTATTTCACCAAAAACAATGGCTGTTTGGTTAAATAAAAAGGTAACTAAAAGAAACCGTGATTTATTGGAAAAAATCGGCAGGGGCGAATTTGATCTTGCTGAAATGCCGTGGGAAATCTCAAAGAAAAAAATATGAAAACGGCAACCATAACATTCCATGCTTCTTATAATTATGGATCTATGTTACAGGCTTACGCATTACAGCAGACGCTGCTGGTAAACGGATTTGACAATGAAATAATAAACCTTCGTACTGCCCGGCAAAAAAAATTATATGGTTCCGATATACCGGGAAAACGTACTTTTTGGAAGCGTATCCTGGTGAACTTAGTGTCCATATTTTATCGAAAAGCTCTGAAGAAGAAAAATGAACTTTTTGAACTGTTTTTGACTGAGGAGCTTATCCTTACGCCTGAATACAATACAGAGGAAGCGTTGGAGGGGAACCTTCCCGGCTATGACTGTTATATAGCAGGCAGCGACCAAATATGGAATACATTGTGTTTCGATTTCGATAGGTCTTTCTTTTTACCATTTGTCCACGATAGCCCTAAAATATCATATGCAGTGAGCATTGGGGGCGCCACCGGCATTGAAGGCGCTTATGAAGAATATCTGCGCAGTTTTGATTTGATAAGTGTCAGGGAGGAGAGTACAGTACGGGTAATAGAGCGAATCACCGGCAAGCGGCCTCAGGTTGTCATGGATCCAACAATATTACTTACGGCATCCCAATGGAGGAATAAGATAAAACCTGCCGGGGATAAGAAACCTTATATATTGCTTTACTCTCCATGGTTTAAGGATGCCGATTGTGGATGTGCAAAAAAGATGTCAGAAAAATTGGGACTACCCATTGTAGTGACCAATCCCGCATCCAGGCTGATTAAATATCCAGGGTTCCGAAAGGAATTAGCCACAGGCCCATGGGAATTCCTGCAATGGGTCAATGATGCTCAACTTGTAATATGTCATTCGTTCCATGCGGTAGTGTTTTCCATACTTTTTCATATACCATTTTTTGCTATTGAAGGAAATAGGGACAAACGAATTTTCCATCTGTTAGCTTTATGCAGCCTGCAGGACAGAAGTCTGAGCTATGACGAATTGGATGAGAAGGGCAGGACAGCCTTTGATGTCGATTTCTCGTATGCGGACAAGATATTATCGCAGGAACGAAAAAAAAGCATTGATTTTCTGCTCAATGCCTTGTCCAATATGAAGATTAAAAATTGATCTATTTATTGTTTTTATCTCCATTTATGATCGCCTCAATTTTTGAAATATATGGGATGAAGAGTCTCTATAAAAAATACATGTTCATTGCTCTTATTACCATACTGGCTCTTTTCGTCGGCCTGCGATATAAAACAGGATATGATTATTCAGGTTACATACGGCATTTTAATAAATCTGTTATTATAGACCTTGCGGATACCAGAATAGAACCCGGTTTTATGATAGTAAACAGGGTTTTCAAATCTGTCTTTGATAATTATTTTGTTTTACAATTTTTCTTTGCCTGTTTTTTTTGTTTTGCAGCTTTCAAGTTTATCACTAAATATTCAAAATATCAAATTGTATCGCTGACATTTATTGTTCTTTTGTATTTTTATGCATTTCTAATGGCGCAAATAAGACAGGCAACTGCTGTTGGAATAGTTCTCTTGGCAACCAAATATATCTTCAGCAGAAAACCGGTACAATTTTTTTGCATGGTTTTATTGGCATCAATGTTTCATATATCAGCAATTGTGGCTGTGTTACTATATTTCCTTTACAGAAATTATGGGAAAGTAATACCTATAGTTTTCATGATAAGTGCATTTGTTCTTGGCCATAAAGGCACTATCATAATGTTATTGTTATATATTATGTCCCCGTTTATGCCGGAACGAATGTCAAAAAGGATATTGTTTTTTCTTGAAAACGAATCAGACGTACAAAGGCCAAATGAATATTATATTTTATTATTAATATTAATAGCTATATTTTTGGTTTTAAAAGTTAAAAACAATGATAAGAAAACATCCTTTTTTTTGAATGCATTGGCAGTTGCAATGATTCTAAGGGGCATGTCAATAGGGGTAACGTTGTTTAATAGAGTATCCATTTATTTTTCTATGTATGCTATTATTACTTATACATATCTTTTTTCTGTTATTAACTTTAACAAATTAAAAGATCTCTTTCTTATTTATGTATGCGCTATTATGGTTTTTTTCGGAGCGCCCTATGTAAAACACATTACAGAGACAGGCCATAAGGCTCATTTTGAGCCCTATTATAATGTCCTGGAGCATCCCTATAAAGCCCAATTCAGAAGAGATTGGAATGAAGAATAATGAGGAATGATTAATGCCCAAGGTTTCAGTCCTTGTGCCAATTTATAATGTTGAAAAATATCTCCGGTGTTGTTTGGATAGTATACTAATGCAAACGGTTACCGATTTTGAACTATTACTGATTGACGATGGAAGCACTGATAATTGTGGGGCAATTTGTGACGAGTATGCCCAAAAAGATTCACGTGTTCGAGTCTTTCACAAGGAGAATGGAGGCGTAAGTTCTGCGCGCAATTTAGGATTGGATAATGCCGTCGGGGAATGGATTGCTTTTGTAGATGCCGACGACTGGGTTGAATCAAATTATATAGAGACTCTGCTATATGAAAATAAAGCCGCCGATATTATTTTTTTTGGTTCAACAAGATGTTATCCGTATGGGGAAACTATTACAAAAGACGTAATTTCTTCTTATTGTAATAGCAGGATTGATATAGAGAAAGCGTTGTATTATTTACAAACATTTGATTATGTAGGATTTACATGGAATAAACTATTAAAAAATACTATTATCCAGGATAATAAGATTCGTTTTATAAATGATTTAAATTATAGAGAGGATGAGTTATTTACGCTTCAATATTGTCGTTATATTAGAAATTTGACAATAATATCTTCATCTATCTATAATTATCGTGTCCTGGACAGCGGATTAAGTGTTCGAAAAAAAACTTCTAAAGAATTTGCTTTACTGGCAAACAACTTGCTTGAAAATATAAATTTTTTTTGTTTTCTTCCATTAATTAATCTGGAAAAGGAACGAGTCTTAAAATCATTATTAAAAGCAATTTTTCTGGAAAATAAAACAGAGAGAAAAAAATGTATTATATAT
>BOBW01000075.1 GCA_026002595.1 Spirochaetia bacterium
TGGATAACCTTAGTATCCATTCATTATCTTCTCTTTATCTGGTTTTTCCACCGGAACAGGCCCGGTCTTTGGCTGAGCGTTTTGAAATTCATTATACGCCAAAACATGGATCCTGGCTGAACATGGCTGAGATAGAAATTGGAGTGATGAGCCGCCAATGCTTAAACCAAAGGATTCCAATTCTCAAAATAATGAAGACTAAAATCAAAGCATGGGCGGCGATACGGAATAAGCAGAAACATAACATACGGTGGCAATTTACCACTAAGGAGGCCCGTATTAAACTTCAACACCTTTATCCGAAACTTTAGTCTTTACAGACTACTAGCGGCATTACTATAGCGCCCGTATGCTGGACGAAGCGGAAGCCGAGGATATTATGCGGACAACCGGCCATAAAACAAAGGCCGTTTTTGATGAATACGCAGATCATATCGAAAATGAAAACCTTGAAAAAATGGGCAAAGTGGCCGCTAATGTTTTCGGCAATGTCCTTTCATTCGGGAAAGGGGCATAACATGGAAACTCCAGATTTTGAATATCGTATCGAGAATAGATCCGATGCCCTGGCACTCATTGAAATAATGCTTAAGAAATTGAAGGGGAAACCGGAAAAGCTCTGTATTCCTTTCTCTGACAAGTCCCTTCACACATTGAAGGATGCAATAGAGAGGAAAGAAATATAAGCCCCTGGACGCGTGAGGAAGGACGCAGGACGGCTTTATAGGCCCTGGACTGTAAAGAGTGTGTCCGGGACAAAACAGGCGCAAAATCACCGGGGAATGAGTAAACAATAGAACGAGTATCATTTATCCATTTATGGTTTTTGCGTTACTGACCACTACGGGTAAGTATTTTAATACGCATCAGGGCAAGTGTCCGGGGCAGCCTTTCCTCAAGATTTTTCCCCTAGCCCTCTGATAATAAAAGCATCAATTCCTTGAGGTTGATCATGGCATGGTCCTTTTTGTGTGATTGTTAAAAAATACAGGACCATTATTCGAGCAATGAATAAACAGAAGGCCAAGGCCATATATGCCGGGAATTTATCATATTCCAATAGTGATATATAACATGCTTATAGGGTGTAAATACAGAATAATAATTTTATTTTTTTATTTTTAGTAAATCGCGCTTGCCGGAGGTTGGTAGTGCCGATAGGGACGCATGAAGCACAATATTTTTACTTCTTTGTTGATGGGCCTGGAAATCCTGGCCCTACTATTCGTATTTGCGGGATGCCCAAGCCCCGTAGATTCACCAAATATCCCGGAGGAAATCCCTACCGGGGAGATTGAGCAGGCGGCGGACCCTGGAACCGGGGAGACCCCAGTCGATCCCGGACATGGCGATGAAGAGCCGGGAGAGAAACCAAAAGATCCACCCGAAATACCGGCTCCAGACATTACCGGGTTTTCTTTTCTTTCCAGTAATTTAACCTACCAGACGGCGGGGGCTGGTACAGTGGCCGGATCATTCAGTGCGATCCAAGGTGGAACTGCCCCCTTTGTCTTTACCCTGGAAATCGAAGAAGGGGCCGCCGAAAATGATAAATTTGAGGTGAATGGGGCGGCGCTTAAAATCAAAGGATCTGGCTTAACTGCTGGGGTCTACCGTGCGCATCTTCAGGTGCAAGATTCCAAAGGGAAGGTATTTAACAAGGCGGTGGAATTCCGTGTTTCTGTTCCTTCCCAGATGATAAATATGATCACCGTTCCTGGTGGAGCATATCAGATAAAAGAATCAGATTCCCCATCTCCCCAACTCGTTACCAAAACAGTAACGGGCTTTAAGATGGCCGAAACCGAAACCACACAAGAGCTTTGGACGGCGGTAATGGGGTACAATCCGAGTATATACATCAACAATTCTCTGGGGCCGGTTGATCATTTGAATTGGTACGATGCAATTACTTTTTGTAACCGGCTATCAATCGCCATGGGAAAAACTCCTGTCTATGCCATTGATGGGATCGATTTTCGCACCATTACCTATGAGCAAATTCCTACTGAACTTTCCACCGCTTCAATTATAGATTTATGGAATTCAGTAACCATAAATTCCGCAGCGGATGGATACCGCCTTCCTGGAAAATATGAATGGTTTTGGGCGAGTATGGGAGCCGATTCTGATAACCCTGGGGCAGTAAATGAAACAGGTTACCTGAAAGCATATGCAGGAGCAAGCGGAACCAACAGCGCGGGAATAAATGATTATGCGTGGCCAAATATAACAACCCATCCAGTGGGGCTTCTCCTCCCCAATGAATTAGGGTTTTTTGATATGACCGGGAATGCTGCTGAATGGTTTTGGGAGCTTATTGATCAGTATGCGTCTCAAAATCATTATTTAAGTGGATTTACTGGTATGTACATAACTTACACGTCATCAACAGATGGAAGATTTCGGACAAATGGAATGAACGGAATCCGTCTTGCCTGTAACCTGTAATTATTAAGCTGGTCCGGGGTGGTAGGATGCCCCGGACCCCCGGCTTCTATGGGCACTTTTGCCTATTGTGGCCGGGCTTATTGATTCAGGGCATTAAAGGTATTCCTCTAATTCCTGATACCGTTTTGATACGTCTTTCAATTCATGGAAGGTATCATTTTTCATTTCTTCCTCCACCAGTTTATAAGTTACGGTGAATTCCTGTTTCCCAAGCCATGGAATGATCAGTTTGTCCCCTTCATAAATAATGGGAGTTTTGTCCGTGGGAGTTTCAATTACTTTGCCTTGTGCGTATCTCTCTATAAGGATGGGCCATTCTACGCATAGATCAATGCCCCTGCCGCCATAATGTTTGTATTCCTTACGATGGTCATTATGGCATCTAGTCTTTATGCCTTTATAAATGTTATAAATTCTTGTATTGCTTAACCCGTGCTTTGTAGCCCGCTGCCTTGCATTTTCACGGTGATAGCATCCACAAGAGATTGTGCCTCCCCTTTGTAAAGCACTGCCCCTGATGAATTTCTCAATGCCACATTCACACCGGCACCAAAATAATGTTTTCCCACTTACATCCTTTCCGCCCTTATACAAAACCGTTAACCGCCCAAATCTCTGACCGGTTAAGTCTTTTACCGTGGTCATTTTCAGTTTCCTATGTGAGAAACGAGCGCCGGGTCAAGGCGGTCATAAAGATTGCAGGGGGTTTCTGTTTATGAATTTTTATATGTCACATAAATGTCCTATAGATTTTCTATCTGATGGAGGGCCATTCCATGAATCAAGCCCCTTTAATGATTTTTTATCCTTCAGGGACGGGGGCGGCGCTGGTCCTCCCGATTGCCCCGAATTTATAAGCCGATTTAATACCGAAGCGGAAAGCATGATTCCCAGGGAATATCCCCCGGACATTATGAAGTTATCCGCCATGCCGACATTCAAAGCTTGGATTATTTGTTCCGGGGACAACTGTTCAAAATGCTTTTTAATCAAATTCCTAGTTTGATTCCAGTTTACAACCGGGTCAGGGGTTTTAACCCGTTTTTCGGTGTAAAGGGTATCCCAATTTTTGAGATATGCCTTTTCAACTTTCTCCATGTTGTTTTGAGGTTCCCGTTCCCTAAGCGGCGGTTTTTTTGGTTTTTTGGGAAGTGATGAAGGGGGTAAATAATTTTCACCCTCCGGGGGCGTAGCCTCCGCACCGGCGCAGCCGGAAGTATTGTCTTTTACTTTATCCTTATCATTTATATTATCATTAATATTCTTCGGGTTTTGTTCGGGTGTCTGTTCGGGTTTTGTTCGGGCAGCCCTTCCAGCATTTGATTTTGCCTTTCTTTTGTCTATGCTGAATTTTATTTGTTTGAACATGAGTAATTCTTTCTTTATCGTTGGTTCTTCACCTGTAAAATGATATTTTGCCAATGAATAAAGATAATGAGCCGCCTCTTGTTCATCCTCAAACAGTTCAAGACTTTCATACCAGCCTTTATAAAGGCAAAAATTATCCTCAACCTTTTTAGTTGCCATGGAATTCCTCTTTAATTAAAACGAAGAAACAAAAGGCTTTTTTGTACTTGACAGTTTGCAGGGGATAATGTATGTTTAATTTGTCAAGTTGATTCTTCATCCCGTTTCTTTTGTAACCCCCAGCCCCCCAGCTGGGGGTTTTTTTAGGTTTCATTTCAAAACCCCTACCGTTATTGATGCTTCAGTGTTTTTCAGGAAAATTTCGACATCTGATTCGATGTATATCACACGGGATCCGATTTTATGAAAAGGCAATATACCATCTTTCCTGCGTTTATCAAGCGTTACCCATGAAACTTTAAGAAGATCCGCCAATTCCGTTTTTGTGAGAAATTTTTTCTGGGCTATTTCCATAATACCTCTCCTCAAAATATTTTTGGCATAAAAAAATGGACAGCCGAAGATCAAGGCGCTTATGCACCTCAAATTTTCGGCTGTCCATTTTAGACATACCATTTTATACTGTCCAAGTTACCCTGGACTTTCTTTATTCTTATTCTGCAATACATATTATACACTTGTCAAGAGCTTTGCAGAATTATTTTATATTTTTCTGTACTTCCCGCAGGAAAATAGACCCAACCGGAGAAAGCCCAATCATCGTTGTCGCCGTGCTATTCCGATCAATGTCTTTATACCATAAAGAATTATATGATTGACATGCCAACAATGAGAAAGGACAAGGAGAAAATCAAAGCCCTGGACGCTGTATCACCCTTTAGCCTTACCATTGTACCCACATTTTCACACATCCACCCCGCAGCCGGGGAAAAAACCAGCGTAAAAAGAGGCGGGGGATGCCCCGTTGCTGCCTTATGCCCTAAGCGGCCCCCCACTTTCCCCCAAGATCAATAAAAAAGGGATGCTGGTATGTTAGCCTCCAGCAAGCCTAAGCCTGCCAAAAAACCCCTCGACACATCCCTTATCTGACTTGGTAACGGCGCAGTCAATACAACGCATTTCTGCGTCCCCTGGCGCTGATTCTCGGGCCGGTCAGATGCTTGAATATAGTCTGTTCTTGCATTTCTGGCAAGGTAAAAAAAGCGATACCCTTCCAGACGCCCGGCACCGATTTAACGGCTCGCCCGCAGCGAGGTATCGCCTTTACCAGCCCCAGACTGTACGATCCCTTCTTGAATACCCCGCTTGCGTTGTAGAGGACCGTAAACGGGCCTGAACCGTCCCGGCCCTGTTTCGTTTTACTCCAAAGGGTAACAAAGCCCCGCTATGGGCTGCTATTGCCTTATATTGCCGCCGCTTCCCTGGGATGGAGCTTGCCCTGGCCTGACATATTTGCAAGCCGGGGCTCAACCCCAATACTGGCTAAAAACTTCCGGGCTTTGTCATTGATAAATTCGTTTCTTTCTGCCGGTGTCATTGCCGCTGTTTCATCCTGGAGCTTTAACCGAGCAGCATGAATTTCTTTTACCGGCTCCAAGGTATCCGCCATACCGGGATCATTCAGTATCCGGGGATCGTTCATGTATTCTTGTACTGTTTTCATAATTCCAAAACCTCCGCTGGCTTATATATGCCCACGCCCTTATATTCTTCCCTGCCATTAACCCGCCGTACCATTTCAATAGTCCAGGGCCGGGCAATGTGGGTAAAGTTAAGGCTCACTATAAAATCTAATCCACTGATCACCGTAATGGCAATATGGGCCGCATCCGCCGCCCACTCCGGGGATATGGCCTTTTCCTGAATATACAGGGCTGCAAGCCGTTCTACTTCCTCGGTCCTTTCCAAAACGGTAACGCCGTATTCCCTGATAAGTCCTTTCATTTTTTCCCGCTTTACCGGGTCTTTCTCCCCTTCAATCTCATCGGTTGCATACGGGGATGTATAGGGCTCATATTTTCCGGCTTTTATCTGGTCAAAAATCTGCCGGGCTTGGGCCTTGTATTCCTGGTAATGCGGTTCTTGCCGGGTTTCATAGTAAAAGCTGAACATCGTTGTTTCAAGATAAATTTTCGGTACAGACATAAGCTGCTCCTATTGGTTCCGGGTATCGCCCCGCCTGGAAACCGAGCAAATATGATAACCCGCCGCATTGGCAGTAAAGGGGGTAAGTAAGCGCCGGTATAGTCCGGGGCTGGCCGCAACCCTCCCGCCTTGCCGGGTCATTTATCCCCTCCCTCCGGGGGCGGGTCCGGTGTGTAACTCATAATATCACCGGGTTGACAATTCAGGTAAGCACAAATCCGCTCTATCACTTTGCCATCTACCGTCTGGCCTTTTGAAAGCTTTGAAAGCGTAGGGGCTGTGATCACATGATCAATCACAAGATCCATTTTTTTCTTTCCCCTATCCAAAAGTAGATGAAACAAGGGTAGGTAAGAAATACCCATAATATTATTCCTCCACAATCTTAATATATACCCCTATCAGGGATAAGTCAATGACTGTTTAATAAAAATAAAAAAAGATTTAAAAAAGATAAATAATTACTTGACAAATAAACAATCATTTATTATACTTAAATTATTGTTAAGGTAAGGAGCGAAAAATGATCAATGAAACAATGAAAAGCAAGGTTTTCACCTTGGGTAACAAGCTGGCCTCCCGCATGGGCGGGGACCGCCGGGCAGCCTTCATTGAGGCATGGATCATCGTCAAAGCCGGGGCCGTTACCCTCCCCGTCAAGGGAGTTATGGCAGGGAACCGGCAGGAAGCCCTCCGCCGCTTGGGAAATTATAACCCCGCCGATGTGCGGGCTTTCCTGGTCCCGGAATCGGACAACGCCTATGACCCCGCAGCCGTGGCGGTCATGGTGGGGGTAAACGGGGGCCGGGGGTACTACAAGCTGGGGTACTTGCCTAAAGAGCAAACCGGGATAGCCGCCGCCCTCCGGAGCAAGGTTCCCGCTATCAAGGTTTTGAACGGGGACATCCAGGGGGCACGGATCACCCTCATCGCTTAACAGGAAATTCGGGCCGCCCTGGGGGACAAAAGGAGAAAAGCAATGTCTGAAAAAAACCTTACAATTTGACCACCGAGGAAATGGATTTACTGACAACATTTCAAGCCTTGACCCCTGAAAATCAGGATCAATTTTTGGCCTGGGTGAAAGAACTTGCCTTGAAACAAACCAAAAAACAGGAGGATAAGCGTTAATATGGACTTACAAAAAATAAAGGTCCGGCAGGATCTAGCAAGAATGGTTAGAAACTATGTCCTTGCAGGGAAGATTGACGAATCGCAGGAATATAAAATAACCAGCTTCATAGACTTCGCTATCGGTGGCGGGGAACTGTCCGAGGAAACGCCGACCGGGAAAGTCTTTTACTTCCCCGGTGAATGGCAGGAGGAAGAAGCGCCTAAACAGCCGGAATATAAGCCGCCCCAGAAGAAAGAAAAGGAAATTCGGAACTACCAGGTCATGCCCGATGAACCTTTCCCGGAGATAGGGGAGAGCGATTTGCGGAAGGTATTACAGCGGGACGGCCTGATCCTTCAGGGGTGGGAGCATTGGATCGATTTTAAGTATGTGGAGTATGGGGCGTGGAAATCCCTGGGGAGCGCCTACCGTGCCCATTGGATAGCGTCCTCTGACAAACACTTCCAATACCAGTCCGGTATCGTGCTGGAAGGGGAAATCTACGAAGCCATACCCATCAACCGGGGCGGTAGTTTCTGTGCAAGCTTTAACCATGCTCGGAGGCAGGGAACCGGGGAATACCTTAGCGGTGCGGAACTCCCGGACAGCGTGGTCTACACACTTTTGGGGCGGCACACCTTTGAAATCCGGGACTACATAGAGAAGTACAAAGAATTCGGCATATCGAAAAACCTTGAGGCAAGATTCACTCTCAAAATCCAAAAGGAGCAAGCAAATGTCTAAAATAAAACCCTTAAAACCCAAGGTATGCAGTGAAGCGCCAAATGGCAGGGCGCGATGGACTTTACGGCTTCTGGCGGAGAAAGCAGTTGAGCTTGGCATAGTTGAAAGTGTATCGCACACGGCAATTGCAGACTGTTTAAAAAAAACG
>BOBW01000076.1 GCA_026002595.1 Spirochaetia bacterium
ACTTTTTCGCCCCGTAATTGTAACCCAGGATCGGCTGGGCCCCCTGGTTAATGCCGAAGACCGGCATCAGGATCAACATAGTGATGGAGCCCACGATGTTCATCCCCGACAGGGCGATGTCCCCGCCGTTGGCAACCCCCAGGGCTTCCGCGCCGTACCAGCCCATGCTGGTGTTGTAGAGGAGCTGCACCCCGGACATGATGAATTGCAGAATGAACTGCGCCGAGCCAAAGGCTATGATTTGTCCGATGATCCCCAGGGAAGGCTTGAAGGTCTTGAGCCGCAGCTTGATCACCGGCTGTTTCCCAAAGCTGAAAGCCAGTATCCAGATTAACGAGGCAAACTGTGAGATGATCGTTGCCCAGGCGGCCCCTTCGACACCCCATTTGAATACAAAGATGAACAGGGGGTCCAGGAGCATGTTCAGCCCCGCACCGATGAACATGCTGATCATGGTGATGTTGGGAAAGCCCTGGGCGCGGGTGCAGTGTGAAAAGCCGAAGCCCACCATGGAAAAAATCGATCCGTAAAGGATGATCCGAAAATAATCCCGTGAATAGCTGAGGGCCTCGCTCCCTTTCTGGGCGCCCAGCACGGAAAGCAGGGGCTCCATAAAGACAAGCCCTGCAGCCATAAAGATAATTCCCATGAGCAGCAACAGGCAGAAGCAGTGGTTCAGGGCGTTTTCCGCTTCTTCCCGGCGGCCCTGGCCGAGCCGCATGGAGATCATGTTCGCCGACCCTATCCCAAAGAGCATGGCAAAGGCCATGCTGATGGTCATCAGGGGCAGCACCAGAGAAAGGCCCCCCAGGGCGACCTCGTTTACCCCCCGGCCCACGAAGATCCGGTCCACCACATTGTAGAGGGCGTTGACCAGCATCCCGGATATGGCCGGAACGGAAAAGCGGAGCAGTAACTTTCCGACGGGCTCAGTGCCCAGACGGCTGGCTGCGTCGGTTTGTTTTGCAGAAACAGAATCAGACAATGTTATCTCCTTGAAACTTTTTTAACCTGCCTATCATATGCCGTATATTTTAAAGGATCAACTAGTCTAGTGGTCGGGTAAAAAAAACATCATTTGAACGCTTGTTCATCCATTCAACTATTGACAAAAAATTTATCAGTGTATATATTTACTTTATCACTTGAATGATTGTTCAAATGTTCAATCGTTTGGGTAATGGAGGGATTATGGGTAAAGCGAATACCATTTTGGTTTTTCATCAGGATAGTGTTGACCATGCTGCGGAAAGCCTTCCGCCCCAGGAGGAGCTCAACGATCTGGGGGAATTCTTCAAGGTCCTTACGGACCCCACCCGGCTCAAGATACTCTACGCCCTGGGCATGGGGGAACTCTGCGTTTTTGACCTTTCGGTGACCATCGGCGCCAGTGTGTCCTCGGTCAGCCATCACCTTGCCGGGCTTAAACGGGTGCGCCTGGTCAAGGCCCGGCGGGACGGCCGGATCATTTACTACTCACTGGATGACGATCATGTCAATTCAATCGTCAAATATGCCCGTGAACATTTAGGAGAACACGAACATGGAAATGCTTAAGGAACGCCCCTCGGCGGTTGAAGAAGATTGCTGCCCGGCCTGCGCCGCAGCCCGCGGTCATAGGGCCGCCGCTCACAGCCATGCGCCTGCTGACGGCTGCGGCTGTTGCGATGATGACGATGATGACGAACACGGCGAAGGCCGCAGTGTCCGCATAGGTTCCTACAGCCTGCCTGTGAGGCGGCTGGCGGTTTTCGGATCGGCCCTGGGGCTCTGGATATTAGGCTTTCTCCTGATAGAGTTTGGCCCGGCGATCGGGTACTTGCGCTTTTTGCCCCTTGTCCCCCTGGCTGCATCCTATGCACTGGCGGGGCTGCCCGTTTTGCGGCATGCTTTCCGCAATATCAGACGGGGGCGGGCGCTGGATGAAAATTTCCTCATGTCCATCGCTACCATCGGGGCCTTTGTCATCGGCGAATGGGAAGAGGCCGTGGGGGTCATGATCTTCTATATGATAGGAGAGATGATTCAGGAAGCTGCGGTTGACCGTTCCCGTTCCTCCATCAATGCGCTTCTGGCGCTCAAGCCCGATACCGCGCGGATACAGGCCGAAGGAGGCTGGGTTGAGACCGCCGCCGCCGAAGTAAACCCCGGCGCGCTGGTGCTGGTACGCCCCGGCGAGCGGATACCCCTGGACGGCATCGTGGTCGAAGGCTCCGGTTCGGTGGACGCCTCCATGCTCACCGGTGAATCCCGGCCGGTCCCGGTAGCCCCTGATGCGGAAGTGCGATCCGGTACCCTCTCGGTGGACGGTGTCCTCGTAATACGGACCACGGCGACTGCGGAAAATTCCTCCGCCGCCAAGATCATCGCTCTGGTGGAATCCGCTACGGAAGCCAAGGCCAGGCCGGAGCGTTTCATCACCACCTTTGCCCGGTTTTACACACCAATCGTGGTGGGGGCCGCTGCGCTTCTCGCGGTTCTTCCCCCGCTGATCATCCCCGGCGCTAACTTTGCCGAATGGCTCTACCGCGCCCTCATATTGCTGGTCATTTCCTGCCCCTGCGCCCTGGTGGTCAGCGTTCCCCTGGGTTACTTCGCCGGAATCGGCGGCATGTCCCGCCGGGGGATCATGGTGAAGGGTGCGGCCCATCTGGACACCCTTCAAAAAGCCCGCTTCGTGGCCTTTGATAAAACCGGCACCCTTACCCAGGGCAATTTTTCCCTTGCCGCGCTGGAACCTGCCCCCGGCATAGCCGATGAAACCCTGCTGGAAACAGCGGTTCTGGCGGAAGGCGAATCGAATCATCCGATTGCTCAAGCAATTCGCGCCTATGGAACAGAGCGAATTGCGGCGATCCGCGATTATGGAAACGGTAATAGTGTTACTGCTGATAGTATTACTAATGCTGAAAAAAACAGTAATACTGCGTATCGGGAAATCGCTGGACGGGGGATTGAACTGAACTATGGCGGAGAAATCATCCTCGCGGGAAACCGGGGGCTCCTGGAATCCCACGGCGTTCTCGTCGGTGGAGATGCGGGGACCAATACCGCCCACACTGCGGTGTACATTGCCCGCAGCGGCAAATACTACGGGCGCATCCTCATCGGGGACACGATCAAGGAAGGGGCCGCCGAGGCGGTAAAGACCCTTGCCGCAATGGGCATCGAAAAGACCCTCATGTTTACCGGGGACGCCCGCCTGACCGCAATGGAAACTGCGGGGCGGCTGGGCATTCCCTCCGATCAGGTGGCGGCGGAGCTGCTCCCTGCGGATAAACTTGCGGAGGTGGAAAAGCTTACCCGTACAGGCATCACGGTCTTTGTAGGTGACGGCATCAACGACGCCCCGGTGCTGGCCCGTTCCGATGTGGGGATCGCCATGGGTTCCGGCTCGGACGCTGCGGTGGAGGCCGCCGATGTGATCATCATGACCGATGATCCCCGGCGTGTAAGCGAAGCGATATATCGCTCCCGCCGGACCCGCCGCATCGTTATGGAGAATGTGACCTTTGCTCTGGGCGCCAAGGGAATTTTTATCGCCCTGGCGGTACTGGGGCTCGCCAACATGTGGATCGCCCTTATCGCCGATGTGGGAGTCGCCCTGCTGGCGATCCTCAATTCAACACGGGCCTTAAGGTAAAGGAGTTTAATAGAGCGGATTTCTAAAAATCAACCATGTTTTTGAAATAACCCCATGTGATTCCTCATCAGAATCCCCTATGTTTTTGGTAAGGAGTACTGAAAGTATGATGAAGAAAACAATGGTTATGACACCGCTCGATATTGGAGCGGTACGGGTTTACGATTTTGATGGCATACGGCTTCACGCCTATGAAACAAAGAACCCCTTTGCGGATGAATGTTATCTTTTTGAAACAGGGCAGGAGCTTATCGGCCTGGAAGCGCCCCTGTTCCGGGATAATCTGACGGAATTTGCGGATTATATACAGTCCCTGAACAAGCCTCTGAACCACCTTATTATGGCCTACCACCCCGGCGGCGGTAATGCCTTTGCCGGCAGCCGGGTATACGCCACCGAGGCCGCAAAGAAGTCGATGGGCGAAGGGGGTTCCATAAAGGCGATGCTCGACAATTTCGCGGAGGGCTTTGGGGACAAACTGTACACGGAAATTCCCGCGGTAACGGATACCATCAAGGCCGGCAAAGCGACCATCGGCGGTATTGAGTTTATCGTAACGAACACACGGGAAAGTTTTGATCTTGAAATACCCGCACTCAATGTGGTGTACACCCACATGCTCGGCCGCCGCTCTCATAACATTCTGGAAAGCCCGGCGCACATTGACGCCATGATAGGGCAGATGAAGGACTATGAAAGGCGAAGCCCCAGCCTTATCCTTACTACCCATGATGTCCCTGCGACGGCAGAAATTGCGGCGGAAAAACTAAGCTACCTCCAAAAGGTAAAGGAGCTGGCCGCAAAATCCAAAGACAAGGCTTCCTTTATTGCGGGGGTAAAGGCCGCTTTCCCGGACTATGACGGAGAAAACTTCCTTGAGATGAGCGCCGGGGCGCTGTTTTAACGCAAGCGGATTTAGCAGCATGGCAGCGTTGGGTGATAAACTAATTTATTGCCCAGCGCTGCAATTGTGCGGCGGCCTTTTCCTGGCGGCTCCCTAGAACGAATAGGACAACACGGTCTTGATAAAGGCATTGTCCCGGTACTGCCCCAGTTCGCCATCCCTGTTTCCGGCGAAAATTCCTGCGGACACTTCCAGGGTCACGTCCCCTTTATTCCAGGTAACGGCGGGGATGATGTAGCAGTCCTTGTCCTCCATCCCCCATATCGCCGTGGCCCGGAGTTCCAGCTCGTTCCTGAAAAAGGAACGGGACAGGCTGGCGGTCAGCCGGGTAGAAGTTGTATTTGTCCCCGCTTCAATGTCAAACAGGGAATCTGTTCCCACCTTATTATTCAGAAGTCGGATGCTTTCGTTAACCTGGAGGTTCACATTGATCCCCGTCACGGGAATATCCCGGTCAAAGCCGAAGGACCAGGCGAGGGAGGGGTTGTAAATGAGCCCGTCGTCCCCGGCAAGATCGGTGGTAATGTTCGCCGCAAGCTCCGCCCGGACGTTGAAGCCCCAGAGGACTTGGGCATAATCAAGGCCGATTTGGTGGTAGCGGTTGTAGGCGGCATCGAGTAAGTTTGCGGGATTCAATGCGGCTTCAACGGCGGCTTGAGCCGCCGGGTCTGGCGTACCGCTTACCGCAAGTGCCCCCAAATAATCCGCATAATAATTCTGGATCGCAGTCTGTAAGGCATCATATCCGGCCTGATTCAACCTAATTGCCGGACGGGGATTAAACCCGCTGTAGTATTGTACCCCAAAATCAACCGGCCCAAAGGTGGTAGTAAACCGGAGTCCGCCTTGAGCATATTCCAGGCCAAAGGTCTTGGGAAGTACCTCACTTTGATCAATCGCCGGGATTCCTTCGACAGGATTGGGGATAGTGGCTAACAAAGGCGCATAAGCCGGAGGCATCGCTCCTGTCCGGGCTGTCATATCAGACGTGATCTTGTTTTCAATATCCCTTGTCATTTTCGTTACCTGCGCCGGGGCCCACCGGCCATCCTGGGAGAACTTGGCGCCTTCAAACCAGGGGACAAATACCCCTTCGATTTTGGAGAAGCTGCCGAACCCGTAGGAGGCGCGGATCAGGGGGCGGGCTATTTTTATGGACTGGGGATCGGATATGTTTGAAAGGTCCGTATAGTCCAGGGGATTGATCACATCCAGGGGGCCAAGGGTGTCGGCCTTGCCCCAGGTAAGTTTCCGTAAGCCCCCTTCAATGTTGAAGGCGCCGTAAAAGGCACGGATATATGCTTCATCGATGGACAGTATTTTTTCGGGCTCCACAAAATTGGGGGTAAGGTTAAGGTTGATCACCGCATCGGCGTTGGAACCGGATGCTTTAAAATTCAGGGCGGCGGTAAAGAGATCCGAAAGATCGGCGGCCTTGAGTTTGTCCAGGTCAGTCCCATCCTCAAAGAAGAACTGGAGCCCCGCAGAAACCTTGCCGCCGATGTTGGCACCGGTAATCAGTTTTCCCCCTGTAGTACTACTGTCTGCGGCGCCGCCCGCCTCATCCCCAAAGCCAAAGCCGAAATCGTCCTGGGCGGAAACCGGTGCCGCCATAACGAACAGTATTACTGTTGCCAGAATCAGGGGCAGAAGGTCTGCTTTTTTTTCAGGCTTTTTCATCACTATCTCCCGGTCTCAAGATAAGAAGTGGTAAAGACCCGCTCGGGAATGGGGTCATCGTAACGCATAATATCATTATATATGGTAGTCGATGTCCCCGCAGTGATGGTGCTCATCTTCGTCTGCATCGGGGTTAAGCGGCCCTGTATATCCCGTACATCGGACATTTCCATACGCTTTACCAAAGTATCCCGCCTGTCGAACAGATCGATCCGGTAATTCACCAGGGTTTCCTTGTCAATCCAGCTCATCATACGGGAATATTGATAGGATGAATCCTTTGGCTTCGATTCAATCACATAACAGATTTTGTTGTCGAGCGTTTCTTCCCGCAGCAGTGTGTGGGCATCAAGGTCCGTGTCACGGCTCGCCGAGGATATATCGTCATAGGACATATCGGTGCCCATGAAACTGCCTGATCCTTCGGACGCGGCGATCCTGCGCACCTTGCCCAGACTCGGCAGGAATATCCACTGGTCGGTACTGTCGTTTGCGTTCTCCATGGTGAGGAACCGCGTACCCCTGACGCTGGCAGGACTCTGGAACTGAATCATCATCCGCGTACCGTTGGGGCCGTCCTTGGAATACTCGTCAACAACCCGTTCGGTGGTGGAGCCGTTTTTGGCGGTGATCACCATCCGTGCCCGCACCGATGTGGTGGCCGCCTCAATGCGGTTCCGGGAGGAATTCACAATCTCGGACGCCGTTTGAGCCGACAAGGCCATTGTTAAAAACAGTAACACTACCAAACATACTATCGCTTTTTTCATAGCGCACTCCTTTTAGCGTATTCTGCAATGAATTTCGGCTTTACCAATAACAGTAAAGCCGGTATAACGATTAAGCCAACTATGCCGCTTAACACCAGGGAAAGGGCCGTTAAGAGGCCGAATTGGGCAAGCATTGAGAAGTTTGAAAAGATCAGCACCGTGAAACCCGCGGCGGTAGATACCGCATCGGTGATAATCGCAATGCCCGATGTGCGGTAGGCTGAGTTGAGGAAATCACCCTTGCCGCCGGATTCACGGTACGCGCTCTTGTAAGCCTCAAGAAAGTGAATGATATAATCAATACCGATACCGAGGGTAAGGCTTGAAATCAACGCGGTACCCACATTCAGCTTGATTCCCATAAAACCCATGATGGCAAAATTGACCAGTATCAGAAGCCCCAGGGGAAGAACGCTGATGAGTCCCGCAATAAACGAACGGTTCACAATGGTAATGATGACGAAAAGGGAAATTATCGCAATGGCTATGGATGACCACAGGGAACCGATGATATGGTTATTGATGGAACTTTCCACCAGTGCGCTGCCGCCGATGATCACCTCCACGTTTTTGGGAAAGTTCGCCTCCACATAGCGGCGGATCTCGGCAATCGCACGATCGGTGTCATCCTGCCCTGAGGTACGCAGTTGTACTGTTGTTTTGATCGCCGTTGGTTCCAGGGGATCGTTTGCGTACTCACTGATGTTTCCTGCCAGCAGCACCAGGTAATTTGAAACCAGGGCCTGCAATTCTTCAGGACTTTGTTTGCCGTACCGCGCCGGGTCTGCGGGAATTTCATAATAGGCGGCTCCCTCATAATTTACTTTTTTCTTTAGGGAAGTAACCAGCTCGCTGGCGTTCATTTGGCGGTGCGATGAAGCCGCGCTTTCCAGCAGCGCGAGGAGCTCCTGCGTGGAAGGCTGAAAATCGGGGAGTG
>BOBW01000077.1 GCA_026002595.1 Spirochaetia bacterium
TATTCCTTCTGGTGTCCTGTATATATTGTATTGATATTAATTTGTTATCATTTAATATTTTATAATAGATTTTCCATGGTTTTACATTTATTTCGTAAATATCATTAATACCAATTTCTGATAATTCTTGTGATTTTCTGGTGGTAACTCTCTCAGATTTTAACAATTCAATTTTACCTATTATTTCATCATATACTTTATGTGCATTAATTGGCCCGGACTTTTCTATAATATATTTTAAAATATCATCAAAGGCATTTTCTCCATGCTTTGCCCAAATAATTTCTCTCATTTTATTTTCCACCCAATGTTTTTTCAAAACGTTTTTTTGCATTTTCATGGGTTACAACATTACCATTTTTTAAATCAATTTCACTAAAACTCAATAATTTTGCCAAATTGATGGCATTTAATGTCCTTTGATAACTATCAATATCTATAATTACCGCCTTTGCCTCGCCATTTTGAGTTATTACTATGGGAGACTTTGTTTCTCCCACAGTCTTAACAACTTCTGTTGTATGTGCCTTTACATAAGAAATCGGCTTAATATTTTGGACTAAATCTATCATAATATACCTCTTGTACATAATATAATACAACATTTTGGCTTAGTCAATACTTTAAGGAAAACCGAAGAATAATGAACCACGGACGGCACGGACTTTTGCTTTGGTTTCCTGCCTTTTTGTCCGTGTTGTTAGTGTGGTGCTGCCCGTAGGGCAGCTTGTGGTTAAATTCTTCTTAAGTATATACATATGGTGCCTGGTACCAGCCGCTGCCTATGGGACCGGTAAAAGCCATTGCCGGGCCTAGAGACACTAGAGCTTTTCGATGTCTTCGGGGGAAAGGCCGGTATATTTCTGAATTTTTTCGAGGGGAAGACTATCGGCCTTCATTTTCCGGGCATCTTCCATATGTGCAGCCTTCCCGGCAGCGTATATCCCGGAACTGTAGTCCATGGCCGCCTTCTCCCGGAATAAGGCCCGCGCCCACTTCTCCTGATCTCGGCTGATCCTCGCCAATGCCCGATCTGCCATCATAATTCCTTCCTCCTGTTTGCAGAGCTCCTCTATCAACGGCTCCATCTTTTCGCTGCGTTTATATCTAAAGTATATACACCATTTCAGCTCAGAAGGCAAGTTTCTTAAGTCCTCTGTCCCCTCAAGGTATTTTTGTACCATCTTTTCCGGCTTCGGCATTTCATACAGGATGATTTCAAGGCCGTTGGATAATTTGTCGTGCTCTCTCTCCTCCATGGTGAAGTAGCGCCGGGGCACCTTATCACTTTCGGGGAATAATTCACAGTTGAGGAAAAAGATCTGATAGACCCGTTTGGCCTCTTCATATTTCCCGCCCCGTTTCATCTGACCCGCAAGGAGTTTTGCCCCCAAGAGCAAAGCCCGCGCCTTGAGATCGTCATCAGTCTTTTTTACTTGAATCTCCAAATCCGCCTATTCCCCGTCATTGAAAGTGGCGTGGATGTCCAGCCGGACGGTCTTCCCGGTCAAATACTCGGGAAGGATTTCATTATTCTGTACCTGCACGTTCTTGACAGCGCGGTGGGTACAGTCCGAAAGGAGAAGCCGCAGGGCTTCCCGTGAGTCCTCGTCATCGGCGGTAAAGAGGATTTTGAACACGATGTCCGACATTACATCCAGGATTTTGCCTGCAGCGGCATACTCCCGCGCCTGACGCCTGATGGCTCCCCATGATAAGGGAGACTTAAGTGATATTTTCATATGCTATATAGGGCACTCGCATGGATGGTGGATCGATTTAGCGCTTCATTGACGCCCCCATTCATAATTAGTGCTGTTCTTTGGTTTTGTGTGTCGAATAATTGTCTGCAATTATGTGCAAGACTTTCACTTTTTCGCATCTTTTATCTATCTTTTTTTAAAATGCTATGTACTCCTACATTCTCCTATAACGTTACCGGTTAAAACATCAAGCGCCGCGGCAAACACAAAAAGGGGCTGCCCTTTTGGACAGCCCCTTCATTAAACGTTACGCATATTAGGGCGCGATATACTTCGCCGCCCGCTCGTCCCTGATAATCTGGGCACCCGAAGCAAGCCAGTCGGCAATGCCGGCGTCCCATACCCGGTCGAAGTTCGCAATCGGCGCAGTGATCGCGCCGGCCATAAGGACATCCCCCTTGTCAACCAGGGTTTGCGAATAGGGGCCTGCAGCGGTCAGGGTAACCGGAATGACCACGCCGGGCTTGGCATTCTTCATCGCCATATCGTAGGCGGCAACGATAAGTTCAGGTTCCGCAGTATACGAATTGGCCAGGGCCTTTGCGGTCAGTTCCGGGTCCTTCAGATCAAGGCCGTTGATATGCATGGTATAGTCAATATTCTGAGGCCCATTCTGAATCCACAAGCCCGCGGCGGACTTGAGTTTGGGGATACCATCTTCCATATCATGGACAATGCCCTCCGGACCTATCTGCAGGAAATTGTAGTTTTCAAAGCGGGCCAGCCAGTTGATATAACGGACAGCCGCCTCGGGCTCCTTGCTCGCGGCAGGAACAAAATAAAAAATCCCCGCCGCATCATAGGCGCCTTTGCTGGTTATGCCCTTTGAATTGGTAAAGGGATCGCAGGGAACCAACTCGGCGGTGGGTACATTTTTCTTAAGATCCCGCCATACGCCGGGGTTGTCCCGGTAAACCTGGTCCCAGTTATTGATATAGGCGCCCACCACGCCGGTCTTAACGAGGTTATCGCTGGGTTCATCGCCGATGTAGAGGGGGAAGTCCCGGTCAACGAGACCCTCATTGTACATCTTATTGAGAAAGCGGACTCCTTCCTTGTAGCCGGGGAGCAGGTAATTTCGGCCCACCACGTCATTTACCCAGAGTTCCTTATCGCTCAGATTGGGATCGATGAAAGAATTCAGCATGACCCCCGCCCGCCAGTACACATTCCTGCCGAGGGTAAAGGGAACTACCTTGGCCGTACCGACCCCACCGGGATCGCGCTGTTTAAAGGCCACCATGGCTTCGTAGAACTGCTGGGTAGTTTTAGGCAGGGGAAGTCCCAGCTTATCCAGCCAGTCCTTGCGGATAAAGGTCCCAAACAGGGCTGTGTTCATCCGGCGGGCGGGAAGGGAGTAAAGGGAACCGTCGGATTCAGCCATGCGGCGGATAAAATCCCGGCCCGGCAGGGCCTGATCCGGCCCCAGGAAATTCTTTAAGTCCACCAGGAGGGTATCCACATAGGGTTCCAGATTAAGAACCCCGCCCAGATCGCGGTATTGCCCGATAAGCTCTGAGCTGTAGGTCATACAGACATCCGGCTGGGTGCCGGCGGCGATCAGGTTATTCAGCGCCGTATCACGGGTAGCCCGTGGGATGGGGATAAAGGTTACCTTGATGTTCTCATCTTTCAGTACTTTTTCCTTAATCCAGGCAGTCCAGTTATTGTTGGTAGGATCGGAACGGCCGCCGTCGGTACCGCGGTCGAAGACCATCACGGTGATTTCTCTGGTCTGGCCGTTTCCCCCGGTCGCTTCCGCTTTTGAATCCTTGCCGCCGCCGGCAAAAGCCAGAGCAGCTGCAGCCATCATAACAAACAGAATCATTAGGATTTTTTTCATACATTCTCCATATCTTAAAATGCTTGCATATTTGTATAATAATGTCAATAAAAAATCCTTAAATTTAAAATGCATTTCTTATTATCGCTTCATTGACGCCCCATTCATTGTATGGTAGTATGTCTTTAAAGGAGAAATCATGTTAAACATTGCGATTATTGGTACGGGAAATATTTCCCGCATGCATTTGGAAGCCTATCTTGCTTTCCCTGAACGGTGCGCCATCACCCACCTGGTCGATATATACCCCGAAAAAGCGGAGCAGAAAAAGCAGGAGAATAAGCTCGTCAACGCGAAGGTGTTTTCATCCCACAAGGATATTCTGAATGATCCTTCCATTGATCTCGTAAGTATCTGCACCCCGCCCTATGTTCACGCGGAAATCGCCATTGATTTCCTCAAGGCGGGCAAGAACGTCATCGTTGAAAAGCCCATGGCCGCTTCCCTGGAGGAATGTGACGCCATGATCAAGGCCGCAAAGGAAAGCGGCAAGATTTTTTCCCCCATTGCCCAGAACCGGTTCCGGGACCCCATTACGAACCTTAAAAAGACCCTTGACAGCGGCAAGATCGGCAAGGTGGTCCATGCCCAGATTGATTCATTCTGGTGGCGGGGCCATTCCTACTACGATCTCTGGTGGCGGGGCACCTGGGAAAAGGAAGGGGGCGGCTGCACCCTGAACCACGCGGTGCACCACATCGACATGCTGGGGTGGATGCTTGGCCGGCCCTCAAAAGTAAGCGCCATGATCAGCAATGCCGCCCACGATAACGCCGAGGTAGAGGACATCTCCGTGGCGGTGATGCAGTACGGCGGCGGGGCCTGCGCAAAGGGCGCATTAGCCCAGGTTACCAGTTCCGTCATACACCACGGTGAGGAGCAGCAGGTTATCTTTCAAGGGGAAAAGGCCCGGATATCCGCGCCCTGGAAGGTCTACGCATCCACCCCTAGGCCCAACGGCTTCCCCATTGAGAACACGGATCTGGAAAAGGAACTTACCGACTACTACGAAGCCCTGCCCCATCTCCCCTACAGCGGCCATACCGGGCAGATCGATAATGTGATGAAGGCCGTAGAAACCAACAGTGACTTCCTTATCAAGGGAGAAGACGGCCGGCTGACCATTGAGCTGATCACCGCCATCTTCAAGGCCGGTTCTGAAGGGAAAACCATTGATCTCCCCCTTAAAAAGGAAGATCCCTTCTACACCGTCCAGGGGATTATGGCAAATGTACCTCATTTCTACAAAAAATCCGCCTCGGTGCAGGAATTCTCCGGTGACATAACCGTGGGAAGCGATTATAAAAAGAAGTAACAAGGAGCGATGATATGGCAAATGCGTCTGACGGAATGAATTACGCGCCCAAGGGCAAACCGAATGCGGTGGTTAAAAAGGGTGAGTTTATCTTTGCGGCCATTGCCCTGGATCACGGGCACATTTACGGCATGTGCAACGGCCTTACCGAGGCCGGGGCCGTTCTCAAAAGCGTCTATGACCCGGACCCCAAAAAGGTGGAAGCCTTCTGCGCAAAATTCCCCGGCGTCAAGGCGGCCCGCAGTGAAGACGAAATTTTGAATGACCCGGAAGTGAAGCTCGTGGCCGGGGCGGCGATCACCTCCGAGCGCTGCGCCCTGGGTCTGCGGGCCATGTCTGCGGGGAAGGATTACTTTACCGACAAGGCCCCCCTTACCAGCCTGACCCAGCTTGAAGCGGCAAAGGCCAAGGTAAAGGAAACAAGCAAAAAGTACATGTGCTACTACAGCGAGCGGCTCCACGTGGAAAGCGCTGTTTTTGCGGGGGAACTTATCGCACAGGGGGCCATCGGCAGGGTGATCCAGGTGCTGGGTATGGGGCCCCACCGCGTGGGCGCTCCCTCGTCCCGGCCCGATTGGTTTTATAAGAAGGCCCAGTATGGCGGCATCCTCTGCGACATCGGCAGCCATCAGATTGAGCAGTTCCTGTTCTACGCCGGGGTGAAGGACGCCACGGTGCTCAGCAGCAAGATCGGCAACTACAATCATCCCGACTATCCTGAACTAGACGACTTCGGCGATGCCACCCTGGTCGGGGACAACGGCGCCACCCAGTATTTCCGGGTGGACTGGTTTACCCCCGACGGGCTCCAGACCTGGGGGGACGGCCGATCCTTCATCCTGGGAACCGAAGGCTATATTGAACAGCGCAAATACGTAAATGTAGGGATCAAAGATTCGGGCGGCGGCCACCTGTTTCTGGCCAACCAGAAGGGGGAAACCTATTACAACGTGTCCGGCAAGGTGGGCTACCCCTACTTCGGCCAGCTCATCCTGGACTGCCTTAACCGCACGGAAAACGCCATGACGCAGGAACACTGTTTTAAGGCGGCGGAACTTTCGGTAAAGGCCCAGATGCAGGCGATCAACGTTACGGAAAAATAAGGAGTCAGTATGATTACGGGAATTGGACACAGCGCCATTTGGGCTAAAGATGTTGAAGTGACGGCGGCTTTCTACCAGAACGTGCTGGGATTAAAAGAAGCGTTCCGCATGATGAAGGAAGACAACAGCGGGCCGGGAACCATCTATCTCTATATTGCGCCGAATCAGTTTCTGGAAATTTTTGCGGATGGGGTCGAGGGCGCTAAAAAAGAGCCGAAGACAATCGGCCACGCCCATATCTGTTACCAAGTCGATAACGCCGCAAAGTTTCTGGAAGAGATCCGCGCCAGGGGCGCGCCCATCGACACGGAGCTTAAACTGGGCAAGTCAAAATGCATCCAGTGCTGGACCCATGACCCTGACGGCAACGCCATCGAAATTATGGAACTGCCCCCGGACAGTCTGCAAGCCCTGGCGACCAAGCGCCTTGCGGGAAAATAGGAACATCCAACGCAGTTTCAAGGAGACATCATGATTACACGGATCGGACATCAGGCCATACGGGCCCGTGACATTGAGGCAACCGCAAAATTTTACCGGGAAGTGCTGGGCATGAAAGAGGCCTTCCGCATGCAGAATCCCGAGGGGACCAAGCTGGGAAGTATTCACATGTTTGTGGCCCCCAGTCAATATATCGAAATCTTCCCCAACGGCGAGGAGGAGTTTAAGCCCGGCAAAACCACCATCGGCCACTCCCACATGTGTTTTGAAGTTGATGACGCCGCCAAGACCCTGGAAGAATTCCGCGCCCGGGGCGCGCCTATCGACGTGGAACTTAAAAAGGGATATTCCAAATGTATCCAGTTCTGGACCCACGATCCCGATGGCAACTCCATGGAATTTATGGAACTGCCCCCGGACAGCAAACAGGTTGAGGCCAATAAGCGCATCGCTGCGGAAGAAGCGGCGGAACGCGGAGCAAAGGCTTAATTAGTTTCCGCTGTTTGTTCAAGCAGCTGGTCAAAGTCAGACATAAATATCCTGTCCTGCACAATACGGTACTTTTCATATGCCTGTGAACCGCATAATGCAGTTTATTTTGTACCAGCTTAAAGAATTCGCTTGTCGTTTTTGCGTCTTTATCATAGTCAAATGCGGTTGCGTATATATCCGTCACTTTTTGGTAGAACTTGCGTTCCGACAGACGTATTTCACGGATATGTTGAAGCTGACGTTCAAAATACTCGTCTGTGAATAGATGACCTTTTTTTAAGCGATCAACATCCATTGTCCACCCTTGTATGGTGTAGTCTTTGACAATTTGCCCTGCCCATTTGCGGAACTGCACGGCCCGTTCATTGTTTACCTTAAATCCTACGGCGATAATCATTTGCAGGTTATAGTGTTTTGTATTGTAATCTTTACCGTCAGCGGCAGTTATAAAGTAATTCTTTATAACTGAATCCGGGGACAGTTCACCATCATCAAGGATTTTCTTAATGTGCTGCCCTATATTCTGAACGCTTACATCGTACAGCGTTGCAAGCATCTTCTGTGTCAGCCAGATGTTCTCATCTTCGTAACGCATTTCAAAGCGATTCGCAGAATCGCAGCTTTGCTCACTGTCCCCGGTTGCCGCAACGAAGGTAAGGTATTCAGCCGCCGAACTGCGAATTGTGACGGCTGTTTTCTTTTTGCTGCTCACACTTTTACTCCCAAAATGGCAATATCTTCCGCATAGTGCAGGGGCTCGTTAATTCCCAGATAGAATAAATGGGGGGTCTGTAAAAAACGATAGGATAGTTTTTTTCCAATCTCTTTTGCGTTAAACAGCATATTAATCCGCCTTGCGAAAAAAGAAATTTGTAT
>BOBW01000078.1 GCA_026002595.1 Spirochaetia bacterium
TTTATGAGAAAATAAAAAAAGATTTTATTATTGTTAATAGTAAAATTCTAATGTTTATATTTAAATATGACAATGTTGTTTGGAAGCGTTTAATGATATCAGTATATATTATTTGTAAAAAATGCAAAATTGATGAGCTGATTCAAAAACCAAGAATCAGAAAAAATATCAATAGATATGCAATATAAATATGACTATCTCATTGTTGGTTCCGGTCTCTTTGGCTCCGTCTTTGCATATAAGGCAAGGCAAGCTGGAAAGACGGTTCTGGTTATTGACAAGCGTCCCCATACAGGTGGAAATATCCATTGTGAAACAATAGAAGGAATCAATGTTCATAAGTACGGTGCGCATATTTTTCATACCAGTAATAAAGAGGTGTGGGATTTTGTAAATTCCTTTGTGCCGTTCAACCGGTATACCAATTCGCCTGTGGCTGACTATAAAGGTAAATTATATAATCTGCCGTTTAATATGAATACCTTTTATGCACTTTGGGGCATAAGAACTCCGGCGGAGGCGCAGGCCAAGATAGAGGCGCAACGAAAAGAATCAGGTATTGTGGAGCCGCGAAATTTGGAAGAACAGGCAATCTCACTGGTTGGGAACGATATTTATGATATTCTGATTAAAGGATATACGGAAAAACAATGGGGTCGAAAGTGCAGCGAACTTCCAGCATTCATCATTAAACGGCTTCCGGTTCGTTTTACATTTGATAACAATTATTTCAATGATGATTATCAGGGCATTCCCATAGGCGGCTACAACAAATTAATAGAAAGCTTGTTGGATAGAATAGAAGTGAAGAATAATACTAATTTCTTTGAGGATAGGAAATATTGGGAATCAATAGCTGCTAAAATAGTATTTACCGGGAGAATAGATGAATACTATGAATATCGGTTTGGGAAACTTGAATACAGGACGGTGAGATTTGAAACGGAAACACTGGATTGTGGGAATTATCAGGGAAATGCGGTGGTGAATTACACTGGAGCGGAAGTACCTTATACGCGGATTATAGAACATAAGCATTTTGAATTTGGGCACCAGGAAAAGACGGTAATTTCAAGGGAATACGCTGCTGAATGGCAGGAAGGATCAGAGCCGTTCTATCCGGTAAATGATAAGAAAAATAGCGCCTTATATGAGCAATACCGGAGACTTGCGGATACAGAGTGTAGCGTTATTTTTGGCGGACGGCTTGGGGAATATAAGTATTACGATATGGATAAGGTGATAGAAAACGCCTTGAATTATTTTTAGGAATAACGATGAGAGAACAAGCAAAAATATTGATTTGTGTTCATAAAAAGTATGATGTAAGAAATGATGAACTGTATATGCCTGTTCATGCGGGTAAAGCGCTTTCTAAACTCGATTTAGGTATTCAGGGCGACGATACCGGGGATAATATCAGCGAAAAAAACCCATATTATAGTGAATTGACCGTCCACTACTGGGCATGGAAAAATCTGAAGAAGGTTGATTATATAGGCCTGTGTCATTACAGGAGATATCTTGATTTATCATCAATAAAAGAAAAGGGGAAAATTGAATTTAATAAGATATTTAGTAAATATGATATTATTCTTTCTAAACGAATCATTTTTGCTACTTCAAATGCTCTACATTTTACCGAATTAACCACACGTGAAGATTTAATTATACTCATCAATGTAATCAGAATTCACTATCCAAAATATGAAGGTGCATTGATAGATAATTTATATAATACTAATATGACTGCTTCTTATAATATATTTTTGACTTCTTGGAATCATTTTGAAGATTATTCAAGTTGGCTGTTTAGTGTTTTATCCTTGGTCGAACGTAACATAAAACCTTCTGGGTATAATAGACTAAAACGGATACTCGGTTATATGGGGGAAATATTACTGCCGGTTTACTGCAAAACAAATGGCTTAAAAATAAAATATCTGCATATTGTATCTAATCCAGATATGAAAAAAGTGCTTTCCATTAAGAGTGTAATATCAAATATGGCTAAATGTATAGTTTTTAAAATATGCTGGGGTTATATACGTAGAAAAAAACCCGTAGTGGAAGATTCTGTTGTCGTTGGGTTAAAAAATGATGGGATTGATATTGTTGAATGATAATGACGCTGATTTTATTAAACTGTAATTGGTCAGGAAATTAGAATTATTTTACACAAATGCTCTTAAAAGACTTAGTTTTTAAAAACGGATTTATCATGAAGCGAATACTCACCTATGGAACATTTGATCTCCTCCACTATGGACACATTAATCTTCTGAAACGCGCGAAGTCTATTGGTGATTATCTTATTGTAGCCCTGTCAACCGATGAATTCAACTGGAACGAAAAGCAAAAGAAATGTTATTTTTCGTATGAAATACGCAAACAATTACTTGAAAGCATTCGATATGTCGATTTGGTAATACCGGAAAATTCGTGGAAACAGAAAGAAACGGATATTCTTGAATATCATATTGATACTTTTGTTATGGGTGATGACTGGGAAGGGAAATTTGATTTTCTTAAGGAAAAATGCGAGGTCGTTTATTTACCAAGGACACCGGAAATCTCGACAACGCAAATAAAAAAGGATCTAAATAAAATTTAGAATGGGAGATTAAAATGTATCTGAGTGATGAAGATTTAAGAAAGGTTCAATTATTACAGTTAAAATCCCTGCTTGAGGTTAAAAGAATATGTGAGAAATATGACATAAAATATTTCTTGATAGGTGGTTCGCTCATAGGCGCTATTCGTCATAAGGGTTTTATCCCCTGGGACGATGATATTGATATTGGAATGCTTCGAGAAGAATATGATAAATTTTTTAAAGTGGTTCAAACGGAACTTGGGGCTGATTTTTTTCTTCAATCTTCCGCCACCAAAATCAATCATGCCACTTTTTGCGGAGTTATAATACGATTAAAGAACACGAAATATAGAAGGAAATGGGAAACCAATGTTAATTCCGAAAACATTGGCATAGCGATTGATGTATTCGCGTATGATAAAATTCCTGACAGCTATTTAAAAGGGTTTCTGTTTTATTATACGTTTCAATTATTACATCATGTTTACATGTTGCGTATAGGGGATTATCCCAGTCCCAATAGACTGCATTATAGGGTTATTACAAGAATAGCCAGTTGTTTTTTGTTTTGGTTAAAAACAAAGAAAATACATACCATTCTTGATCATTATCATGAACGGTATAAGAACATAGAGAGTGACACCAGGATTTTATTAATGGGAGCATGGGGATTAAAAGAAAGGCATTTGTTTCGAACAATGTCCAATTTATCAACCGCAACCTTTGAAGGTATAATTGTACCGGTTCCGGCAGATTATGATACATTCCTGACAGAACAATATGGTGATTATATGACACCGCCCCCTAAAGAAAAACAAACCGGGAGGCATAGTCCGCTTGAATTTGATTTTGGTCCATATCAGGATATAAAGTAGTGAAGTATTTTATTTTCCGTAACATGACTATTGAAACATTCTTTCCGCATCTTGACGCCAAATTTTCAGGATATGAGGATATATCCATAATTGATGAAAGCACGGATAGATATATCTGGTTTTATTTTGCGCCGATTGCAGAAAATAATGTAATAGTTGAGAAAG
Organism: Spirochaetia bacterium; assembly: GCA_026002595.1. GTDB lineage: Bacteria > Spirochaetota > Spirochaetia > Treponematales > Breznakiellaceae > BNUT01. The sequence goes on from BOBW01000078.1 coordinate 3,637, forward strand.
TCCATTATTATACGGATTTGGTACATATGATTGCCGAACGTATTCAACCGGGAAAAATGCTTATCGCTTTTACGATGAAGGATATGCTGACGATGCAAAGCATTACGTCTGATAGTTCTGTGGTTGATGCGTTAAACAAATATAATGCATCGCTGTATAAATTGGCATCTAAACATAAAAATATCAGGGTTATAGACTTTGCCCGTTTTTTAGATAATTATACCCCGGATAATCGAATTGATTGGCGGTACTATTTTATTGCGCAAATAGGGTTTAATCCCCATCTTGCTTCTGAATTTGGGGATTGGTTTACCCGTCAAATGCAGGCTATTGAATTAAAGCGGAAGAAATGCCTGGTACTTGACCTGGACAATACTTTATGGGGCGGTATTCTGGGTGAGGATGGTATTGAAGGGGTGTCGCTGGGAGGGGATTATCCCGGGAAAGTGTTTCTTTTGTTCCAACATCAAATCCTGGAAATAAGCAAACAGGGCGTAATTTTAGCGGTAAACAGCAAAAACAACCTTGAGGATGTTCTGCAGATGTGGAAGGAACATCCTGATATTATACTGAAAGAAGAACATTTTGCATCGGTACGTATAAATTGGAATAATAAAACAGATAATCTTTTGGAGATAGCGCAGGAATTGAATATTGGTCTTGATAGCATGGTTTTCCTGGATGACAATCCAAGGGAACGTGAGCTGGTAAAAAAATATCTGCCGGAAGTTATAGTCCCTGATTTTCCTGAACATCCTTATATTTTACCGGTATTTTTCAGGAATATTATTGAAAAATATTTTTCCATCTATGCGCTTACCGACGAAGATACAACAAAAACAGAACAGTATAAATCAAATGCACTTAGATCCAATATGCAGCATTCCTTTCCTAATATCGAAGATTATATCCGCAATCTTCAAATAGTACTAACGATTGCTGAAGTTAATAATCTGACACTTTCCCGTTCGGCGCAAATGACACAAAAAACCAATCAATTCAACTTGACAACACATAGATATACGGAGATGGAAATCAAGCAGTTTATTGATAAGAATGATTGGGTATATGGATTGAGAGTCAAGGATAAATTCGGCGATTATGGATTAACCGGTTTAATAATTATAAAGATTGATGGAAAAATTGCCTATATTGATACTTTATTATTAAGCTGCCGCATACTTGGAAAGGAGATTGAGTTTGCCTTTATTAAACATATTTTGTCAAAAATAAAAAAAGCCGGATTAAGTAAAGTTATTGCTTATTATGAAAAGACTGCAAAAAACAGGCAGGTTGAAAATTTTTATGATAAGAATGGCTTTAGGGCGATTGAAAATTCAGATGATCATAAAAGCTATGAATTACTACTGGATGAAATTACTGAATTTACCGTATCGGATGTATATAAATTGGAGGATCTATGAGGGAAAAAATAAAAGTAATTTTAAAGAACATTTTAGAAATTGATGAAGTGCCGGAAGATATATCTCAGGAAAAATGCATGGAATGGGATTCCATGCATCATTTGCAGATAATATTTCAGTTGGAGTCAGATTTTAATGTTTCTTTTGAACCCGAAGATATCATAAAAATGATCTCATTAAATGAAATAGAAAAAATTCTTAATAAATTCCAAGGATAGAAACAGTAATTTTGAGATATTCAGTCCCTAATTGCAATCGAGGCTATAAATGGTATTTGTTGTTAAAAAAACAATAGAATTAACTGAATATGAGCAGGGGAGTATACTGACACTCTTTAATGTAATATTTAAGAAGGAGAGGACGATATTAGAATTTCATAATCAATTTACAAATAATGTTTTTGGATATTCATATCATGCAATGATTTTAGATGAAAATAGGATAGTAGGTCATTTTGCATATATTCCGGCATATTATAATGTTAATGCCAAGCGGTATCTTTCTGCAGTATCTGCAGACGCTATGGTAGATGAAAAATATCGCGGTTTTATAAATTTTTATTCCATGATTGTTACTCTCCATAAATATTTAGAAACAGAAGGAATTGTTTTTGTCCATGCTTTTCCCAATGATAATTCTTACCCGGTATTCATCAAGGGGAAATTAATGGGCGATATAGGCCGCCTTACTACCTATTGTCTCCCCTATCGTATAGGCGGCATTAAGCCGGGATTAAAGGCTTTAAACTGGCTTTCAATAATTTTTGTAAGATTGTATGTTTTTCTTGTTTCCCTAATTGCCGGTAAAAAGATATACCGTCTTCCCATTGAAAAAGAAGTGGAAACTTATAATGCTACCCGATATAAACGGCTTGATGGCAATTATAATATGGCAAATTTTAAGGGTAGTGAATTTGTATATAAAATTATGGACTATGAAGGTATTCGAAGCGCTTTCTTGATAGATATTTTTGAAAAATCAGCGACGAATTTCAATAAGGCAGTTCAATATATTATTAAAAACCATGGTAAAGAATTTGATATTCTGCTTTATGTGGGATATCTTCCCTTCAGGTGTCATGGACTAATAAAAGTACCGCAAAAGTTAGCCCCAAAGAATTTTAATTTTATCGGTGAGATACTGAAAAACGATGAAATTGACAAAGATTTGTTTTTTAATATAAACAATTGGGATGTCAATTTATCTAATTATGATTTATTATGATGAATATCCTCACCTTTGATATAGAAGAATGGTTCCACATTTTAGATAATGATTCTACTAAAACTATCAACGAGTGGAATCATTACGAATCGCGCATATATGCTAATATGGAACGGATTTTCAATTTATTGGAGGCGGCGCAGGTAAAAGCGACCTTTTTTTGCCTTGGATGGATAGCCGAAACCTACCCTGAAATTATAAAAGAGATCGTTAAGCGGGGGTATGAAATCGGTACCCATACGACTGCCCATCAATTGGTTTACGAGCAAGCGCCTAAAATATTCTCATCTGATTTGGAACGCTCGGTAAAAACCCTGGAAGATATCACGGGACAAAAAGTTAAATGTTTTCGTGCTCCCGGATTTTCTATCCGTGAGGATAGCCGATGGGTGTTCGATATCCTGGTTTCACAGGGCATAGAAATTGACAGTTCCATTTTCCCCGCTGCACGGGCGCACGGTGGTTTCCCGTCATACAAAGCGATTGCCCCTGCTATGATACAATACGATGGGATTTTTTTAAAGGAGTTTCCCATCAATTATACGACTATTTTTGGGAGACCGCTTATCTATTCCGGGGGTGGGTATTTCAGGCTGTTCCCCTATTCGTATATAAAACACTGGACGAAGGAAACCTCGTATTTGATGACCTATTTCCATCCCCGTGATTTCGATGCTGAGCAGCCGGTGATCAAATCATTATCCCATCTGCGCAGATTCAAATCGTATGTCGGGTTATCAAGTGCATTCAAGAAACTTCAAAAATTACTTGCTGATTTTGATTTTATTGACATAGCGGAAGCGGATAAGCTGATTGATTGGGAAAAGGCCCGTACCATTACGGTATAAGGATTAACAATGACCGAAGAACAAAACACCGATGACGAGATCAGCCTCATCGATCTCTTTGCTGTCATCTGGCAGAGAAAAAAAATGATTATAACTATAACGCTTATCGCCGCTATCGGCATCTTACTGTTAAATGCTATCTCATTGTTATTATCACCTGAAGTCGCACCTCTCCCCAACGAATATACCCCCACGGCCCTTATGCTCATCAACAATTCATCTTCCTCAGGCGGCGGGATGGCCTCCATGCTCAGCGCCTCAGGCCTCGGCGGCCTGGCCGGTCTTGCCGGGGTCAGCACCGGTTCAACATCCAGCCAGCTTGCCGTGGAACTGGTGAGTACCAATAC
>BOBW01000079.1 GCA_026002595.1 Spirochaetia bacterium
GGCCACGATGTTTTCCATGACGTAGGAGTTGATCTGCTCGCTCAGGCGGGAAACATCGTTACTCTCCTGGGCGGTATGGTGGAGCACCAGGGGAACGGCCTGATCATCCTTGGGCCGGTAGGGATAGTATTTCTCCTGGGTTTCCCGGTATAGCTTGGTTTCCTGTCCATATTGGGTCAGGGGATCGGACCAGTCGGTCTGCTCGCCCAGCCGGAAATCCGCATACCGGTTCCCCAGGAACATGGGAACATAGTAGGGGCTTTCTGTAATGCCGGTGACGGGGATTCCCTTCCAGAGGGCGGGCTTTTGGTTTATCCCCACCGCTCCCGGGTCCGGATCATCGTGCATGACCCCCTTGATACCCAGTTGGAGAACCCTGGTGGCCTGATCGCTGTACATACCTTCCAGCCAGCGGAAGGCCAGGGTCGGGTCTTTGGCCTTGTCGGTGATATGGGCCCAGTCGAGGTTGAAACCGGTAGCCATAGCGGGGGTAAACTGGACGCCCTTGGGGCCCTTGAGGGGCGCCAGGGCGGGGTAGTTATAGGCCCGGTTATCCGCCGTATCGGTGTTCGCCCCAATGAAGTTCCACCACACAAAGTCGGTAAATACCCCGATAAGCTGGGCATCCGCATTGGTCCCAAGCTGCTTGGCTTGATCCGCGTTCTGGGTAAAGGAAGCTTTGTCAATCAGGCCCTCGCTCACCAGCCGGGCGATATAACGCAGCCCATCCCGGAAATCCTCGGTATTGGCCACAAAAGTTATCTTTCCCTTTTCCATTGCCAGGTAGGCGTTGGGGGAGGAACCGGAAGTGGCGGCGGGCACGAAGTACACAAAGGAGTTGAGGAGGAACACATAGGGCCAGGTCCGGGGGTTCGTGGCGTAGTAACCCATCATGGGGATTTCATCCGCCTTGCCGTTGCCGTTGGGGTCCCGGGTTTTGAAGGCCTTGAGAACCTCATAAAACTGATCGGTGGTGGTGGGAACCGCCAAACCCAGTTTTTTAAGCCAACCCTCGTTGATCCAGGCTTTCATGTTGTAGAAGGTGTGGAAGGCCTGGTTGATGTTGGGAAGGCCGTAGATGTTCCCGTCGGGCATCACGATGGATGACTGAAGCTCGGGAATCCGGGCAGCCGCGTCTTTGAAGAAATTCCCCTGCTGGTTGATAAGATCGTTGATGGGGATGAAAATTCCCTGGCTGCCGTAGTTCATCGCATCAACGGTGGTAAGCCCGGCGTTCATGATGATGTCGGGGTATTCCCCCGAGGCGATGAGCAGGTTGGTCGATGACCGTGTGTTCTCGTAGGGCACGTGGATATAGGTAACGTGGACATTGGTAAAGTCTTCGTACCACTTGGCCGCCTGGTTCTGATTCAGGTCGGTAATATAGGGCGGTTTGCTGATCAGTACGCTCAGTTCCGCCTTGTTTTTGGTCAGGGGAAACTGTCCCTGGGCGGCGCTTACTACGGTCTGCCCGGTGGCGGCGGATGACTGCGCGCTCCTGCCGCCGGCAAAAAGGGGTGAGAAGATCGCCAGTACCAGAGCGATCACGAAAAAGATCGTTTTTCTATTCATTCTTATCCTCCTAAAAATATAACAACCGCAACGCGGTCTTAGTCCTTGATTAACCCTTTATCGCCCCCACCATCATGCCCTTGACAAAGTGCTTCTGGATAAAGGGGTAGAGAATCAGCATGGGAAGACTGCCCACCACCATGAGGGAGTATTTGAGCAGTTGGGCCAGCCCCTCCTGCTTTACCTGAGTTTCCAGATCGACAAACAGATCTTCCCCCATCTGGTTAATAATAAGGATGTCCCGGAGTACGAGCTGGAAAGTCTTTTTCGCCGGGTCCCGGAGGTATATCATGGCGCTGAAGTAGGAGTTCCAATGGCCTACCGCGTAGAACATGGTGAGTACCGCGATGATCGGGGAAAAGGCATCCATAAGGCTTTGGGAGCGCAGCAGAAAAAACACCAGGGCATTACCGGCGCCATCCAGCTTGGTTCCATAAAGAATTCCCCGCAGGGGACTGTTGCTCCAGAGATAGTCATTTTCAGGAAAAAACATTGGTTGATTTTTCCCAACGACATAAGTTTTCAGATAGGCATCGTAACTGTAACTGCCGAATTGATTAAGGGAACCATAGAAATCCTTCATGTAACCGGCCATAAAGCTGGGAGATAAGGTCAGATCCGAATTACGGTAATACACCATCATATCCATATCCCGGACCGACAGGTCCATATTCTGGATGGACTGCAGGGCCCGCCAAATATCGTAATAGGCTTCATTGGCGATGTCGCCGCCTAATGGCTCAAGCCCCAGAAGATTTGCGTCAAGCCGCAGCCATGATACCACCATGCGGATATTTTTTATCCGGTTATCCATGGTCTCCCTGCCGTTGGAAAGCCGGTTCACGCAGGTTTGGCTCTCATTTTCTTCCGTAATCCTGATGGCCCGGTAGGCGACAATATTAAGCACAAAAACAGGTATGATGATAAAAAGCAAAAAAGAGGTGGAAAAAGTAAAAAATAAATTACGGCCTCTCCACATAATGCACTCAGTATACCATAAAAACTGAATGCCCGCCGGAAGATTTTACCTTGTGAAAGGGCGCCGCCCCTGCTATCCTTTCTGCACAGGAGAAACCAAATGGAAGGGTTTGCGGGGAAAAAGATATGCACCGATGAAGAACGAATCGCATGGTTCCGAGCCGCAAAGTTCGGGATGTTCATACACTGGGGCATCTATGCCCAGATGGCGGGCTCGTGGCAGGGGAAGGAGATCCCCGGCATCGGTGAGCAGATCATGCGGTTCGCCAAAATTCCCCTTTCGGAATACCGAAAAATCCCGGCGGAGTTCAACCCGGTAAAATTTAACGCGGACCGCTGGGTGGAGATCGCCAAAAATGCCGGAATGCGGTACATCGTCATCACCGCAAAACACCACGATGGTTTCGCCATGTACCATTCACGGTGTTCCCCCTATAACATTGTGGATGCGGCCCCCTTCAAACGGGACCCGATGAAGGAGCTGGCCGCAGCCTGCCAAAAGTACGGCCTGAAGCTCTGTTTCTACTACTCCCATAAGCAGGATTGGGAAGACCCCGACGGCTTTACCAACCAGGGCCACTGGGACCCTTCCGTACCAACGGCGGAAAACCAGGTTTTTGAGCGCTATATGGACCGGAAGGCGATTCCCCAGGTGGTGGAGCTCCTCATCGGCTACGGCCCTATCGGCCTTATCTGGTACGATACCCCGGGGGACTTAAGCGACTATAACGCAAAACGCTTCCTCAACCTGGTCCATGCCATCCAGCCGGAATGTATTGTCAGTCCCCGGGTCAGCAATAATCCTGAAATCGGCGACTATGTGGGGTACGGGGATAACGCGGTACCGGTACAGGCCAACCCCCTGCCCTGGGAAACCTGCGCCACCATGAACGACACCTGGGGTTTTAAGGCCCAGGATCATAACTGGAAAACCCCGGAACGTCTCCTCCGCCTCCTCTCCAGTATTGTCTCCAAGGGGGGCAACTATCTCCTCAACGTGGGCCCCACCGCGCTGGGGGAGATCCCCCCGGAAAGCGTTGAGCGCCTGGCCGTCATAGGGAAATGGCTCGAAAAAAACGGGGATGCTATCTATACGGTCTCCGGAAACCTGCTCCGGCAAGCACCCGAATGGGGGGCGGTTACCGGCCGGGAGGGGAAACTGTACCTTCACTTCTTTGACTGGCCCGCTGGTCCCTTTACCCTGACGGGGCTTTCCAACCCGGTAAAGGAGGCGCGGCTCTTGGCCGCCGGTGAAACCATCCCCTTTAACCAGGAAAAAATTACCCTCCCGGAACTGGATGTCCTGACCCTCACCCTGCCCTTGGAGGCCCCGGACAGGGCGGTGTCGGTGATTGAGCTGGACATCGAGGGAATCCCCCGGATTGACGAAACCCCCAACGACGCTGCCGGGCCGGTGATCCTCACGGGATTTCAGGCCCGGATCATGGGCGCGGGGAAAACACCGGAAATGAGAATCGGCCCCACGGGGATCCCGGAAAACTGGCACGACACCGGGGATTACCTCCGCTGGGAAGTCCGCATCACCCGCCCCGGAACCTTTAAGGCGGAACTCTTTACCTTTACCGAGCGTCACCCGGACTATACGCCGGATTACTGGGAGGGAGGCCATGAACTCACCCTTTCCGCCGGTGAAAGCGCAGTACATTTTACCGTAAGCGAGGCCCCGCCGGAGGGCGAACGGGCTTATCCCCGAGACAATTACCAGTGGCAGATAATACCGAGCCCCTGCGGCAGCCTGTCTTTCCCGAAGCCGGGGGTCTATACCGTGGAATTAAAAGCCCGAAAACTTGTTTTTGAAAAAGGGCTGGGGCCCAAGGTTTACCGGGTTGTCCTGGGGCCTCAGTGACAAAGGCAAAAAAAATAATGAAAAGAGCTGGTTCCAAAATAGAAATTAATTAACCACAGACCACACTTTTCCACCCAAAGAGTGGAAAAGTCGACCCTCACGGACTTTTGTTTTTAAATTTCATTCTTTTGTCCGTGTTGTCAGTGTGGTCAGTGGTTAAATTCTTAATTTTGGGACCGGCTCAAAAGAGAAAAATTTTAACCGCAGCCGCGGATGGTGTAGCTTTTTCCGGCGGCCGTGTCAAAGGAAACAATATCCGCCTGCACGATGGTGTAGGCAATGGGCTTCCCATCGCTGCCGGTGATTGTGCTTTTATCTATGTTGGGGAAATACACCCGGCACTCCCCGCCCTTGTTGGACTTTATCACGAAGCATTTTGCCTGACCGTTTTCCCATTCCGCGGAAACTTCAAAATTGCCACGGGCAACCAGGCCCGTGTAGGAACCGGTCCGCCACGCATCGGGCAGCGCGGGGAGCGGCGCAATATAGCCCTCGTGGCTTTGCAGCAGCATTTCCGCCATGCCCGCCGTGCCGCCGAAGTTTCCGTCAATTTGGAAAGGCGGGTGGGAATCCCACAGGTTGGGGAGCAGCTGGTTTTTTAAGAGGCCCTGAAACACGGTATATGCCTTGTTGCCGTCACGGGTGCGGGCCCAGAGGTTCAGGCGGTGGGCGCGGGACCAACCGGTTGTACCGTCACCGCGCATGGTAAGGGTAACCTTTGCCGCGTCTATCCAGGCCGGAGTGGTGTTATTGATGATGCTCCCCGGATACAGGGCCTTTAGCTGGGAAACATGGCGGTGCAGCGGGTCGCCGATTTCGCCGTAATGGTCCTCTTCGCGGTACTCCTTTATCTGCCCCGATGCGCCAATCAGCACCGGATCGAGCTTGTCTATTTGCTCTTCGATGAGAGTCAGGAGCTTGTCCGTGCCGGAATCGGTTTTTCCAAGCAGAACGCTAAGCGTTTTAGTGTCTTTGTGGCTTTCGTAGATCATCTGTTGATCAAAGGCGGCGCCGATTGTGCGGTAGTGGTCGCCGCCGTTGTGGCGCTGTTCGGGCGATGCGGAATATTTGGTGAGGTATTTCCCGTCGATAAGCTCCACTGTTTTTGATAAAAACCGTGACACGCCGCTGACAACCTTATACACCTGCGGCAAAATAGCTTCATCCTGAGTGAATTCATAATAATCCATGAACATTTTTGAGGTGAGGGCGCTGGTCCCCGGACCGGAATGTCCCGTGGTGGGCGGCCCCCCAATGGTATGCATATATCCGCCCGTGCCCACGCCCCAGCCGTCGCCGTTTACCGCATCGTGCTTTTCGGGGAAATACGTTTCCACATAATCGGTTGCGCCCTGTTCGGCCAGTTTCATGTAGGCGCTGTTGTATTCGGTATAGGGCTTGAACATCTCCGCAAGGTTGGTGTTAAACACCATCCAGTAATTCATCTGCACGTTGATGTTGTGCCAGTACCCCGATGTCCAGGGGGCGCTTTCGTAGCGGTTCCATGTCCCCTGCAAATTGGCGGGGTAGGCGCCCTCTCTGGATGAGGAGATCATCAAATATCTGCCGTACTGGAAAAACAGTTCTTCCAGATAGGGGCTAATGGAGCCGTTTTTCGCATCCGCAATCAGGACATCCGTGGGGGTGTTTTTGGGAAACTCGCCGCCCAGGTCGAGCGTTACGCGGTCAAAGTATTTTTTGTAATCGGCGATGTGGGCCGCCTTGATCGCGTCATACGGTTTTGCGGCGGCATCGGCAAGCGTCTGTGTTACCCTGCCGTGGGGGTCGGGATGCCCGGCAAGCTTTTTGGTTCTGTCCGGCTCGGAAAAAGTATTACTGTCAAAGCTGCCGTTTTCATCTTTATAGTTGGTTCCAAGCGCCATCAAAATAGTAATGCTGTCCGCGTCAGTCACCCGGATTACGCCGCCGAATCCTTCATCGCTTCCCTCGCGCAGAGCATTTTTCGCCGCGCCGTCATTGGATGCGGCAAGACTGCCTCCCTCCTGCATCACCTTGATCTGCCCTTCAAACACCATGCCGTAGTAGTGCATCCTGCCCCGCAGGGTGATGGTGCCGCCATCGGCGCTTGAGGTCCCTTCCTTTTTGTATTCATCACCCCTGCTGATTAAATGGTTTTCCGAGCCGGTCCACGGGACTTTGGGGCGCACCGCGCAATTAAGCTGATGGGGTTTATCTGCCGTCAGGCGTATGGCCAAAATATTGTCGGGATACGAAGTGAGATATTCCCTGGTGTAGGTTACGCCCTTGTACGTGTAGGTAACACCTGCAATGGCGTTTTTAATGTCAAGCGCGCGGGTGTACTTTTTTACGCCGCTGTTTGCGTGATCAAAATCCAGATACAGCTCCGCGAAATTGTTCAGGCCGCCGCGTCCGCTTCCGGCTATGGTAACGCCGTTTACCGTACCCCCTGACATGTAGGGATTTGCAAGGCTGTTCTCGGTAATTTGCACCCGCTCGGTTTCGGTACGCCCGAACACCATGGCGCCCATGTAGCTGTTGCCGATGGGCAGCGCCCAGCTTTCCCAGCCGTCATCCGCCGCAACCGGATCATCACCCCAGGCGGTCTCCCGGCCGTAGGGAGCTTCTTTGGCGTACCATAAGGTAAGCGGCTTTTTCATGTAATTACCTCTGTGTTATTATAGCGCCCTTGCCAAGAGAGTTTCCAGAAGCCGTGAATCAGGATAAACGCCAAGAATTTAACCACGAACCACACCAACCCCACGAACAAAAGAGGGGAATCGGGTAGTCTGGGTTCGTGCTGTTCGTAGTTACTCTTGATTTGGTTATTCCAAAATGAGAATTGCTGCAGATCTTAATCTTCCTCTTGCATGTACCGAAAAAGTGGTGTATCTTACGATTCACGGGGTTTTGGCTTGAAAGCGGCCCCGGCACCGTTTGGTAAAAGGGGGCTTATTCAGAATCATGAAATCTCGTAATTCCTTGTATTCTAATGAATTACCCCCCCCCCCCCCATTATTCCCAAGCTACCAATATTTTTCTCTTAT
>BOBW01000080.1 GCA_026002595.1 Spirochaetia bacterium
TCCCTTTAAAACTGGTCCCGTTTTCCCGGAGAATATTCACCTCGTCTTCCGCGTCACCGGAAAGGATACGGTCCTTGTCCGCCCAGTCAAGTTTTCCTGTTTCAATGGTCATATCTTCGGAATCAATGGCGATACTGACCCCCTCCCGCAGATTGACATCCCCTGAATCAAGGTCCACATGGGCGGTCCCCGCATGGCCTACGGCATTCACTTCTTCCCCATGGTGATCAAACTGTTCAAAGGTAAAATTCCGCAGTTCCATGACCTGGCGTTCCTCATACCGTTCCGCCAATTCCGCCCGGAAACGCACCTGGGGATCCCCGCTCCGTACCCGGACGTACTCCACATCGGTCATCACAATATCGGGGAGCCCGCCGTCCTCCCCGGCCTCATCACCGTAATCAAAGGAACAGGCGTTCATGAGGATGAATACCGAAAGGGCGATAAGGAACTGCCGGAGCTTCACTTCTTTTGATCCCTCACCGCGGCGATAAAGTCCCGGAAAAGGGGGCTGGCGGCGGTAGGCTTGGATTTAAACTCCGGGTGAAACTGGACGCCAAGACCCCAGGGATGGTCCGGCCATTCCACACATTCCACCAGACTGCCATCGGGGGTAAGGGCGCCGATTTTGAGGCCCGAATTCGCCATTTCCGTGCGGTACTTGTTGGCAAATTCATAGCGGTGCCGGTGGCGTTCCCAGATGTTTTTTTCCTTATAGGCGGCAAGTATGCGGGTCCCCGGCTCCGCCACGGTTTCACTTTTTCCCAGCCGCATGGTCCCCCCGTAGTTTTTCACATCAACCTGCTCTTCCAAAAGGCTGATCACCGGATGTTTGGAATCCTGGTTGAACTCGGTGGAATCCGCGTCCTCCCAGCCCAGCACATTCCGGCCCCAGTCGATCACCATGATCTGCATCCCCAGGCAAATGCCGAAGTAGGGGACCTTGTTGGTCCGGGCCCAGGCCGCCGCCTTAACCATACCGTTGATCCCCCGCTGGCCGAAACCGCCGGGCACCAGGAGGCCGTCGATTTTCTCTTCCCCGTTAAGAACGGTATCAACATTTTCAGCCTCTTCCAGTTGGGAGGAGTCGATTTTAACCAGCTCCACCTCTACGGCGCATTCCAGCCCAGCATGGAACAGGGCTTCGTACACCGATTTATAGGCGTCATGGAGTTCCATGTACTTGCCCACGATGCCGATCCGCACCTTGCCCTTACGCTTGGCAAAGCGCTCCATCATGGAATACCAGGCATTCAGCTTTGCGTGGCGGCTTTCAACCCCCATCTTTTTTAGAACAACCTGATCCAGCTTCTGGTTAAAGAAAATGATCGGAATTTCGTAAATAGTGGTGTCCACATCGTAGGAAGTAAAAACCGCGTCACTTTCCACATTGGTAAAAAGGGCGATCTTGCGGCGGGTGCTCTCGTCCAGCATCACCGGGGCGCGGCAGATCAGCACATCAGGCTGAATTCCCATTTCCTGCATAGCCTTGACCGAATGCTGGGTGGGCTTGGTCTTGAGTTCCCCCCCGGCAACCTCGGGGATCAGGGTGAGATGGACCGAAAGGGCATTGGTCCGTCCCGATTCATGAATAAGCTGCCGGGCCGCTTCGAGGAAGGGAATGGACTCAATGTCCCCCACGGTGCCGCCAATCTCCACGATCACCACATCGGTGTCGGGGTCCTCTTTGGCAACCGCCAGAATCCGGCTCTTGATCTCGTCGGTGATGTGGGGGATAACCTGGACACAGCGGCCCAGAAAGCGCCCTTCCCGCTCCTTGCGGATCACCGCCTCGTAGACCTGGCCGGTGGTGATCGAATTGGCCCGCGAAAGGGGACTCCCGGTAAACCGGGCGTAGTTCCCCAGGTCCAGGTCCGTCTCGGCCCCGTCGTCGGTAACGTACACCTCGCCGTGCTGATAGGGACTCATGGTCCCTGCGTCCACATTGATGTAAGGGTCGCACTTGACCATGCGGACATTCAGCCCCCGGCTTTCCAGCAAAGCCCCCAGGGAAGAAGCGGCCACACCCTTCCCCAAACTGGAACACACTCCCCCTGAGACAAAAATAAACTTATTCATGTAAAACTATTATCCCGAGGGGCGGGGGCTTGGTCAATGGCCAGATAACCATAGATATACTAAAATCATAAACCCATGGCAGATGATGTATTCCTTTCCGATTTAACCCGTTTTTTTCGCAATCAGGCCCACTTTGAGGCACTTGAGCATTATGTTATCCCGGAATTGATGAGGATCAAAAAAGCCGCGGGGAACACCGCCATCAAAATCTGGAGCGCCGGCTGCTCCACCGGGGAAGAACCCTATTCCATCGCCATGCTTTTAAGCGAAATACTCCCCCCGCCCTGGACATTCGAGATTGTTGCCGGGGATATCAGCCGGAGAAGCCTCGCGGCCGCCAAAGAAGGGTTCTATGCGGACAGCCGGATCACCGACATCGGCGATAATTACCTCAAAAAATATTCTGATAAAGTTGAAGGCGGTTACAAGATTCACACCGACATCAAATCTAAAATACGATTCGATCATCAGGATCTGAAAAACGGTTTAACCCTGCAAAACATGGACATTGTTTTTTGCCGGAATGTGCTCATCTATTTTGATGAAGAGGCCAAGGCCGCGCTTGTGGACCGTCTCTGGGATTCCATGGCGGCTAAATCTTTTTTATTCATCGGGAATTCGGAAACCCTCTTCGGCATGGATACCCAATTCGAGTTTGTCAAAACAAAATGGGCCGCGCTGTACCGGAAGTTTACCTGAGCTAAAAAATGGAGGGCACGGCCTTGATGATGTATCTCAAATGTGATACATTAATACAAGGAGCTTATAATGCAGAATATACAGGCAAGGCCGGTACGGGACTTACGGAACCATTATGCCGAAATTGAAACCCTTCTGGACAACCACGACCCGGTGATCATTACCAAAAATGGCCGGGGTGCAGCGGTTCTTATGAATATAGAAGATTACGCAAAAATTGAAGAATACCAGCATTATATGTATATAGCGGAGAAGCTCAGGGAAGCGGAACAGGAAGCAGCCTCCCCCGGCACCGAATGGCAGGATTATAAGGATGTATTCCGCCGTTTAAGAAAAAAATATGACGGTTTATGAGCTAAAACTCTTAAAACGGGCCGCTGCCGACATTGAAAATATTTGCCGGTATCTATCCCAATTTTACCCTGGTACCGCAGGACGATTCCTTGACGCCCTTGAACAGAGCCTAGACGGTCTGACGCAAAATCCCTATATGTACGCTGCATACGAGAGAAATAAAACCTACCATAGGGCGATTGTTCAAGACTATCTGGTATTCTATAAAATTTTCAAATCCAGCAAGGCAATCCGGGTCTATCGAGTTCTGCACGGAAAAAGAAATATTGAATATTTTTTGAAATAAACGCCTCTTACCCGAAGGGAACCTCACCTTTTAGGTTCGGTTGTATGTTCAAGAAGGGAACCTCACCCTTCGGGTTCGGTTGCATGTTCGGTCGCTTTCGTAATGCGCCAGCGGCCTTCAACTTTTTCAAAGCTGGAGGCGGGGACGGTGATGACGCGGCCTTCTTCGGAGGAAAGGCGGAGCTGGCCCATGACTACGTTCACTTCCGTGACGCGCCAGGCGCTGTCTTCGTAGTTTATCCGGGCCCCTTCCTGGGGAATTTTGCGGCGGGCTTCGCTGTAGAAGTTGTGTTCATAAGAGAGACAGCAGAGGAGGCGGCCGCAGGGGCCTGAGATTTTCATGGAATTGAGGGAGAGGTTTTGGTCCTTGGCCATTTTGATGGACACGGGCCTGAGTTTGTCCGAGACTGCGTGGCAGCAGTAACAGCGGCCGCAGACCCCGAGGCCGCCCACAACACGGGCCTCGTCACGGACCCCGATCTGGCGCAGTTCTATCCGCATCTTGAAGATGTTCACCAGGTCCTTTACCAGTTCCCGAAAATCCACCCGGCTTTCCGAGGTAAAGAAAAAGAGGATCTTCGGTTCCTCAAGGAGGTAATGGACCGAGACCAGCTTCATCTCCAGCCGGTGGGCGTCGATCTTTTCCTTGCAGATTTGAAAGGCGTCCTGTGCCTGGGTCCGGTTATAAGCGGCCTGTTCCAGGTCATCCTTTGAGGCAGGCCGTTCGATCCAGGCGATGTCGGATAAGGGGCTGCCGCTGTTCCGGTGGACCGGGCCGATAACCTGGGCCAGATCCCGGCCGTACCGGGTGGGCACCAGCACCATGGAAGTGGGGGGAAGGGGATCGCCCTTATACACGGCAAGGAAGGTTTCGTTGGAATAGAAAAGCCGCAGCCGGTAAACCGGCGTCCCCGCTTCAACGGGCCCGTGGCTGCCGGTTTCCACCGCAATACCGGCGCTTTCCAGTTCCTGTTCCTCGGCATTGTCCTCCAGGGCGGAAATATCCTCATCTATGTCGTCCGGCAAAATGCCGTCATCATCCTGATCGCTCATGTGCTTTTCCTTTTATCTCTACAATGAAAAACAAAATTTTTCATTGTAATAAATCTACCAGAAGACCGGTGATCTCCTCAAGGCGGGCCAGCAGTTCCAGCTGGTTCATCTGGTTGGTCATCAGCATGGCGGCCATGTCCTCAAGCTTTTTGTCCACCACCTGGACCAGGGTGAATTTTTTGCGTTTCAAAAGGTTGGTCCCGCTGGTCTGCCTTTCTGTTGTGTAACCGTTTTCAACGACATAGTGCAGAAAATCCCGCACCGCCCGTTTATAGCGGATGATTTCCTCCGGGAAGGGCCGGTTCCGCAGTTCATCCCCGGCGCTGCGGACATCATCCAGCAGTTGGTTGACCGCCTCTTCCGAAACGGGCAGCTCCTGGGGGGCGCCCAGCTCTGCCAGGGCCTCTTCCCGTGTGGTTTCCATAATTGAAGAAAACCGGGATTTTTTTACACCGGCCTTATCCTGGGCCTTTTTGGTTTCGGCTTTTACGTTGGCATAAGAGGCGGGGTTGAGAAAGGAGGCCGCCGGATCAGGAAAATCAATCTTGGCCATAGGTTTTTGAGAATGAGGAAAGTGCGGATCTGATCCCCTGGGCGTCCCGCTGTTCGGAGACGGCCCTGGTCCAGCTTTCCTCCGTGGAACAGACCGCCACCTTGCCGTGGATAAGACAGCCCTCATCGGCCTGGATACGCCGGGTAATGATATCACCCAATACCAGGGCGGAGGAATGAAGTACCAGTCCCTCGCTGGCAAGCACATTGCCGTACACCACCCCGCCGATGGTTATCACGGTGCCGCTGACATCGCCCTTCATCCGGGCGGCTTCCCCAATCACCACCCTGCCCTTTACGGTTACATCGCCCCGGACATTGCCGTCCACACGGGTAAATCCGCCGGTTTCAATGTCCCCTGAAACACTGGTATTGGCGCCTATAATGGTATTAATGGAAAAATCTGCTCTGCGGGCCATTATTGGAATCTCAATTAACGGGCGGCGGTAGGCCGGGCGATGTTGGAACGGATGTTGATGTACTTGTAGGGGTCCACCACATCAGAGCCGATATGTACCTCATAGTGCACATGGGGTCCGGTTGAAAGCCCTGTGTTACCTATCAAACCGATTATCTCCCCCTGCTGAACCCGCTGGCCTAACTTAACGTTGAACTGCAACAGGTGGGCATACCGGGTATAATACCCGTGCTTGTGTTTGATAATCACGTACCTTCCAAAACCTTCCTGATCGTAATCAATGGTGACCACCTGCCCATCGGCGGTAGCGACAATGGGGTCTCCCTGGCGGTAGGTGGAAAGATCGATCCCCTTGTGGATATAGTACTGGCCGGTAAAGGGATTTGTATTTTGGCCGAAATACATGGAAATGTGTCCGATGCCGCCCTTGATGGGCCAGATGCTGGGAATTTCCGTCAAAAGGGCGCTCTGGGAGTCCAGCAGGGTACCGATTTCCCTAATCGGCTCCTTTGCGGAGGCCAAATAGGTCGAAAGGCGGCGCACATCGTCCACTTCCTGCATAAGCCCTTCAGGGGTTTCCCTGATATCAAAAAAGGATGAAAGGTCCCCGGCGGAGGCCCGGGAAGTATCGGTACGGGCAACATCGGCACCGAAGGCGGAGAGGGTTCCCGAAAGGGCGGTCTCAAAACCCCTGGCTTCATACAAAAGGCCGGTTATTTCATCCCGAAGCTGATCCAGGCTGGCCTGAATGTCCTTGGCACGGCCATCCTTGGTCGCCAATACACCCCGTATGCCGCTGTAAGAAGCGCTGTACCAGAAAAAGGCCCCCACGATACCGGCCATGATCACCACGAAACAACAAATGGAAAGGGCCGTTATATGAAGGTTGTAGACTTTTTTTTCAGAATGGGGGACCAGGACGACCGTATAACGCCGGGTCAGCATAGTCCCCAGGGATTTGAAAAAACCGGCTGTGGCTTTGGCGGCAGCCAGGCACAAATTTTTGCTTTTTTGAACTAAATTGTTTTCAAATCTTTTGTAGTCATGAACCTGCGCCACCATCTGCCCCTTTATGTAATTATCGGGAAAAAATTTACTTTTACCATATCAAAACATTGATAATTTGTCAAATATGCGCTATACGGCTTCAAAGCCCGCCTTGATCGCCTCCACGTTTTTGGGGATAAACTTGTGCTTGTCCGGGGAAAAGAAGTTCTTGAGGATGTCTTCGATTGCCGAAAGACCCAGCGCGCCGGTGAGGCGAGCCATGGCCCCCAGGGCGACCATATTGGCAAAGCGGATATTGCCGATTTTTTCCGCAAGCCCTGTGGCCTCAAGCTTGACCACCCTGAGGCCGGTCCGTTTCGGCTCATCCTTTACGAGGCTTGAATTGATCACCATGAGCCCCCCATCTTTGAGAATTCCTTCACAGAGGGGCAGGGAATCGGGGTTCATCACCAAAACCGAGTCGGGCACGGTGACCAGAGGGCTGGCGATCTCCTCGTCAGAGACGATCACCCCCGCGCGGGCAATACCGCCCCGTTTTTCAGCGCCGTAAAAGGGAAAGAAGGTGACGTTTTTGCCTTCCTTCATGCCGCAGTACACCCAAATTTGCCCCAGGGACACGATGCCCTGGCCGCCGAACCCGGCAAAAAAAGACTTCTCTGTCATAACCAAACTCCTTAAACCGGAAGAACTAAAATTCCGGACTATAATATTGCAAAATGCAGCAAAGCATATCAAATAATGTAGAGCGGGGTGGCGGTGGGAAGCCGTGCGGCTTGCCCGCATGGCTTCCCACGGACAGGACCCCCTACAAATGTTTTACATATGCTTTGCTGTGCTTTCGAAAATTTTCACAGGGTGTTTTTTATTTCTCCAAGGGGGAAGACCGGGATCATGTTTTTTTCCAGCCATTCCACGGAATCTACCGGGTCAATGCCCCAGTTGGT
>BOBW01000081.1 GCA_026002595.1 Spirochaetia bacterium
GATTTCAGCTTTGCCCTTTCACACGGGCTTTTCAGTTCAAATGATATTGATACGGGGACGCGGCGGCTCCTGCAGGTTTTGTCACAAACCTGGGACGCCGATATAGCGGATGGCTGTCCCCTGCCCCGCTCGATCCTGGACGCGGGCTGCGGTGTCGGGGTCATCGGAATCTGCGCGGTACGGGCCCTGATGGAAATCAAACCGACAGCAGGGGCCGGTGAATCCCCACCGCCCTTTTTTGTCCGCGCCCAGGACCGGGATGAACTGGCCCGGCTTTTTACCGAATATAACGCTGAAAAAAATTCCCTGAAAACAGATGCCCCGATTCCGCTGACAGCGCACACCGAGCCGCTGCTTGCAGGACCGGCGGATCATCGCTGGGATCTCATCCTGACCAATATCCCCGCCAAAGCGGGAGAGCCCGTGCTGGAAGATTTTGTTCGCCGTTCCGTTGAACTGCTCAGCCCCGGCGGCAGGGTGATCATGGTGGCGGTTAATACCCTCAGCTGCTTTTTCCGGCCACTAATAAATCAGAACGGCGTTCTGGTCCGGGAAGAAACCGGCAAAGAGCATACGGTTTTTGTGTACCAGAAACGGGCGGCTGAAACAGGGATCGGCGATGCGGAACATGCCGGGCAGGCGGCAGGCGGTCCCGTCATTGCAGGTGAACACTTCATTAAAAACAATTCCTTTTATCTGCGGAGCAGTGAAGATTATGAAATGGAAGGCATTCGCTACCATATTGACGCGGTTCATGGGGCCGCAGAATTTGACCGGCCCGGCGCAGCCGCTGTTGCCGCGGCAAAACTGGTAAGCCGCCTGGGACTGGAAAAAATATACCCCCCTATAGCAGGAGGCCAGGCGGCCCCCGGCGCAGCAATACTGATCCACGAATGCGGACAGGGCCACTTTCCCGCATGGCTTTTGCGGCGCGGACTCAGGGCGGATCGGCTGGTCCTCTCCGGCAGAAACATCCTCGCGCTGGAAGCGGCCCGACATAACACTC
This sequence comes from Spirochaetia bacterium, assembly GCA_026002595.1. Lineage (GTDB taxonomy): Bacteria > Spirochaetota > Spirochaetia > Treponematales > Breznakiellaceae > BNUT01. Next base: position 1,007 of record BOBW01000081.1, read on the forward strand.
AAGCGGCGGCCATGGATGCTACGGCTTTAACCGCCGAGGAGCTGTCAATTCAGGTGATCCCCGGCACGGAACTTCCAACAAAAGTTTCGCAGAAACTTTTGACTGAACCGGGGACCTACAGTCTTATCGCCGCCTTCCCGGAAACGGTTCCCGGTACAGACCGGTTTACCGCACTGTGGGAAGATCTTGCGCGGCTGCTCCTGCCCGGCGGGATCGCCCTGATCGCAGTCCCCTCTTCGGAGGCGGAAAAATTTGACCGGAAAAAAACGGCCGGCGGACCTAATGGTCCGCACTTTATCCGGCTGGGGGATATCAAACGCCAGGGCTTCCGGGCCCTGGCGTACCGGAAAAACTAAAACGCCGTCTGCTGCGCCGTTCTGGCGGCACGCAAAAACTGGTCCATCAAATCCGCATATTCCTTTTTGATAACGAGACTCAGCGCAAGCCGTTGAATGAGAAATTTCCTGAAAGTTTTATTGGAAGTGATATACCGGACATAGGTACATTCCTTCCCCTTAACCATGACATTTTCAAAATACCAGCCCCCCCAGGCGTCCTTTATCGAACCATCATCAGAAACATGGGAATAATAAAGCAGGTATTTGTCACGGGTGTTTAACTGCTCCGATGCCAAAGTGGTATACCTTGTATCATAGGAAAGATTATTGGACCCTATCCTGATATGCCAGCCCAGATAGGCCCCTTCGTCCGCCCGATCCACCTTCATGCTTACCAGTCTTTTGAAAATCCCTGTGTATTGTTCATAATCGGTCACCACCCGGCGGAGCACATCCTGGGGAATATCGGTACATACATGGATATCTACCAGCATCCCGATCCACTTGCTCTGATCATCCCCCTCTTCCGCAGAAATTTGAGCCTCCAGCGCCGCAGGTTTATTGAAAATCTTTTCAAGATCCGTACCTGGGGGAATAAAGGCGAATTCCGCCTTGACCAAAACCGGGGACCAGAGCAAAAAAATGAAGATGAATCCGAGGTGTTTCAACAGGCCCGCACGCATAGGTGAGAAGATACCAAATTCCAAAATGAATGGCAATCCGTTGCCTTGACTTTCCCTTGCATCAACAATAGGATAAATCATTGTGCAGCTATTAAAAGATCGAATCCGCGCCGAAGGAAAGGTGATGCCCGGCAGCATCCTGAACGTGGGCAGTTTCCTGAACCAGCAGGCCGACATCACCCTGTATAACGAAATCGGCAAAGAATTTGCCCGGCGTTTTTCCGGTGCCAAGGTAGACCGCATCCTGACGATTGAAGCTTCGGGGATCGGCATTGCCTGCATCACCGCACAGTATTTTAAGGCGCCGGTTGTCTTTGGGCGGAAGTTCAGGGCAAAAAACATCGGCGACGATCTGTACAGCGCAAAGGTAACCTCATACACCCACGGTGTTGATTATACGATCACGGTCCCCCGTTCCTATTTACACGCCGGGGAATCGATCCTGCTCATCGACGACTTCCTCGCCAACGGCTGCGCCCTTGAGGGGCTTGCGGCCATTACGGAAACCGCGGGGGCTGTCCTTGTCGGCGCCGGGGTAGTCGTGGAAAAGGGTTTCCAAAACGGCGGCAAGCGGCTCCGGGAAAACAATATCCGCATTGAGTCGCTGGCGATTATCGATAAAATGAGCGTGGAAGAGGGGATTACGTTCCGCTAGGGCCGCCCGCCATCCGCAGACCGGGCAGCAGGAGGGTGTCCCCCACCCGAATGAAACTGGGGGAATCCGCTTACGAGCCTGCGCTTCGCTTGTCTCTCCAGCGGGGACGCCCAGAAATTCATTCGGGCGTGTGCCACCCTCCCGTTGCCTGCCTGTGGCGGCTCTGCTGTAGGGAAGAAGGCAGCTACCCGTTATTTATTCACCCACACGGTCATTTCGCCGATCTTCCGGTTTGCCCAGGCGTAGTAGGGAATCAGCCGGAGCTCTTTGTCCTCAAGTGCGGTATTTGCGGCGTTGCGGTAGAGGGTATCTTCCTGCCAGTCTGTTTCTTTTTTTCCTGTAAATGAAATGGTGACTACCCCTTCGAGGAAGTCCTTTTCATATTGGACCTTGGGTTCCTTGGCGTCACCGGCGTGGAGCTTGAAGAGCCCCGGACCGTTATCGGCTTCCTCAAGGCAGTACACCACGGGGCCCCGGGTCACCGCGGTCTTGCCGATGTCCTCCCGGACACGGGGATTGGCCTCAATAAAAGTGACGGGCATGTCCAGGGTCAAATCCAGTTTGTCGCCGCTTTTCCATTCCCGGTGGATAAGGGCATAGCCGTCCTTCAGGGTATAGTTCGTTGCGCCGCCGTTCAGAACAAGAGTGAATTTGTTACACCAAGCGGGGATACGGATGCCGTAGGTAAATTGAGCTTTGTCTTCCAATTTGAAGGAAATGCCCACATGCCCTTCCCAGGGATATTTTGTCTCGATCCCGATTTTCACGTCCCTGCCGCCGACCTTGACCCTTGCCTCGCTGCCCAGGAACAGGTGGGTGTAGAGGGTATCGGCATTGACCGAATGGACATATGTGCCCAATGACGCGATGATCCGGGCAAGGTTGGGGGGACAGCAGGCGCAGGCAAACCACTTCTGCCGTTCAATTTTTACGTGCCGGCGGGTACGGTCTTTCTGGGAAGCTTCGGGGATCACCTCCAGGGGGTTCACATAAAAGAAGGATTTGCCGTCCAGGGACATGCCGCTGATGATGCCGTTGAAGAGGGCCTTTTCCAGCACATCGGCGTAGACTCCTTTCGGCGCAATGGCGGACAGGCGTTTTGCAAAGAAGGCAAGGCCGATGGAGGCGCAGGTTTCCCCGTACACCGTATCATTGGGAAGATCGTAATCGTAGGAAAAGGACTCGCCGTAGGCGGACTGCCCGATGGCGCCGGTGATATACATCTGCCGGTTTACGATGTTGTTCCAAAGATCATCACAGGCCTGCATCAGCGCCTCGTCCCCGGTCAGGCGGGCAATGTCCACCATCCCGGAATAAAGGTACACCGCCCGGACCGCATGGCCTTCTGCCACATGCTGATCCCGGACCGGCTTACCCGCCTGATAGTACTGAAATTGAAAAAAACTATCTTTCCAGTAGAAATCGTTGTTGTTCCGTTTATTTTCTTCCTCAAAGTACAGGGGCTGTTTTCCCCGCTGATCGATAAAGTACTTTGCCAGTTTGAGGTGTTTTTCATCCCCGGTGATATTGTAGAGCCGGACCAGGGCCAGCTCGGCGATCTCGTGTCCGGGATAGCCGTGGAGCTTTCCTTCTTCGGGGCCGATATGTTTATCGATACAGTCCGCATAGCGGATCATGGCATCCAGCAGTTTCCGTTTTCCCGCGGCCTCATAATAGGCAACAGCCCCTTCAACAAAATGCCCGAAACAGTACAGTTCGTGGTTATCCTTGAGGTTCGTAAAACGCTTTTCAAGCCCCGTGAGGATATAATAGGTATCCAGATAACCGTCCGGCTGCTGGGCATTGCAGACGATGTCGATCGCCTCATCGAGTGTCTTTTCCAGCGCCGGGTCAGGATACCAGGCCAGGGAATAGGCGGCCGCCTCGATCCACTTGGCAAAATCGCTGTCCTGAAACACCATGCCGCCGTGGCCCGCCGCGTTATCCACCCCGTAGTTCAATTCCGGGTGGCTGCGCTGGGCGGAAAGTTTGAAGTTCCGCATGGCGTAGCTGGGTTCCGCACCGGGAATACGGTCATTCAGGGCCTCCCACTGATAGGGAATGACCTGGGTCCGCACCCGTTCCATAAAGGGCGCCCAAAAACTGTCGTTGATCTTTATACTGTTGAGGGGAACGTGGGTTGTGTACTTTGATGTGTCCATAACTTCCTTTTTTTCACGCCACCGGGGCAAAGACCGTTTCTTCCACCATAAGGGCCCGGCTCTTCAATTCCGCCGGTTCTTCGGCGGAAAGGGGCGCGGGCTTCCCGTTGTACTTTTCCACGATTGAAAGGCCCAGCCTGAGCATCCTGATATCACCGGGGCTTACCGCGGTATGCACATCCTGGGAGAGGGTATAGCGCAGGGCCAGTTCCGCCAAAGCGGGATCATCGAAGATGGGCCGGTACCAGCATTTGGGGAAGCCGTCGCCCCCGGACTCCTTGGCCCGATCCGCCAGGCCCTTGATCGCAATGCGGCCCATGTTGTTTTTGGCCGCCTCCGCAAGGGCCGCTTCGCTCAGGCCGTTCTTGAGACGGCAGGCCCAGTTCACCGGGAAAAGCAGGGTGTCAAAGGAAAAGGCCCTGATAAGCCGCAGGGCAACTTCATCAAAATGGGTGGAAAAGCCGATGTTGCGGACCAGGCCCTTCTGCTTTGCCTCAACCAGGGCTTCCACTGCCCCGCCGGGGCCGAGCACGGTGTCCACCTCTTCGGGATTGACCCCGTGCATCTGGTACACGTCAAAATAATCGGTGCGGAGCAGTTTGAGGCTGTCCTGTAATTCTGCCAGGGCTTCCGCTTTGGTGCGGCGCCCGGTCTTGCAAGCCAGATGCACCTTTGTACGATAGGGCTGCAGGGCGGGCCCCAGCATTTCCTGGGCATTGCCGTAGGAAGGGGCCACGTCAAAATAGGTGACTCCCCGATCCACCGCTTCCGCCACCGCCCCGGCGGCCTCCTTTGTGGTGGCCTGCTTTACCACAATGCCCCCAAAGGCAAACACGCTGACCTTTAGCCCGGTTTTTCCCAAAATGCGTTCTTCCATTTATTAAGCCCCCCCGTAACATTTATATTGCATAAAATTTTGCCGAAGGGCAAGTTCTCCAAGACATCAAGGGAATAGACAAGACCTACCGGTATTCCAAAAAAGCCCGGCCTACTCGGACAAAGTCCGCGGAACCGGGCCGGTTATCCAATAAAGGCATGGAATGGATGGAGATGCCCGCTCCTGCATGTTTGTGGAGCGTTACTCCACCCACCCCTTAAGTTTCTCATGCGCAACCTTGAGCTGTTTGGCAATTTCGATGTGCTGGGGGCATTTCTTTTCGCAGGCCTTGCATTCGACGCAGAGGGAGGCGTCCTGATTACCCCTGGTCTGGAACATATAGGACCGCCGGGCCGGTTCAAAGGTGCCGAACATGACCCCTTCGTTGTACTTGCCGAATACCCCGGGAATATTGACCCCCTTGGGACAGGGCAGGCAGTATTCGCAGCCCGTACAGGGAATCGACTTGAGGGAGTCGTACTTTTCCCGCACCCGGGCGATGATCTTCTTTTCCTCATCCTTCAGGCAGTTCGGACCGTTTTCGGGTTTGGAGAAGGTCTCGATGTTGTCCTTGAGCTGTTCCATGGTGGTGACCCCGCTCAATATGGTACTGACTTCGGGATAGTTGAGCACATGCCGGAAGGCCCATTCAACCCCGGTTCTTTTTTCCTTATATTCGTCATAAATGGCCTGGATAGGCGCAGGGGGAACCGCAAGGTTACCGCCCCGGAGGGGTTCCATGATAACTAGGGCGGTACCTTTCTTCCCCGCGTCATGGATAGCCTGTTCGGTGGCTTCCCGTTCAACATCAAGCAGATTTTGCTGAATCTGGCACATGGTCCAATCGTAAAAGTCGAGGACCTGCTTGAAGGTTTCATACTGGCCGTGATAGGAATAGCCGATACCCCGGATAAGCCCTTCGGAACGGAATTTTTCGTATTCCTCGATGATCTTCTCTTTTTTGGTATCTTCCCAGGTCCCTTTCCCGATGTTGTGGATGAGGTACACGTCGATATAATCGGTGCGGAGTTTTTTGAGGGTATTTTCCAGGTTGCGCCGGGCATTATCGAGCACGTTTTTCCCGCCCCCGGTTTTAAGATCCGTCATAGTCCCAAAGGGCTGCTTGGTGGCGATCTTCACCTTTTCCCGGCGGCCCCCCTCTGCCAGGGCTTCCCCCAGCACTTCCTCGCTGGTCCTGGCATGGTAGCCGTAGGCGGTATCGAAGTAGTTCACCCCGTGATCCGCCGCATAACGGATCATCTCGTAGGCCTTTTCCCGGTCCACTTCAGAATGATCCCCCTTAACGATCCGGGGAAGCCGCATACAGCCCATCCCGAAAGCCGAAACCTGATACCCTGTTTTCCCATAGTTGCGATACTGCATTTTTCCTGCCTCTCTCTTAAAAATGAATTGATAAAAATATAAAGGTTGAAGTTAACGTTAAGTCAAGCGCCTAATCCTTAAAAAAAACAGAAAAAAATTAAAACTTGACCCCTTGCGTATTTACGG
>BOBW01000082.1 GCA_026002595.1 Spirochaetia bacterium
AGGCACAGGGGCCAAGGATGTCCCCCATGGTTTTGGAGACCTGCAAACCTGCTTCCGCAAAAAAAGAGGCCCATTGCGACATTGCCTGCTCGGAAGCGCCCGCGCATATCATCATTAAAAAAAAGACAAGAAACATTTTTTTGGTAAAGAGCGTGCGCAGCGGAACAGGCCTTTCATGCTCACCGGTAAGAGGCTGCATGGGTACTTTTAAAAACAAAAAAATATTTCCCAGGGGCAGCAGAGCCCAGAGCATAGTAAGATAGCGCCAGTTATCAATACCCGCAAGGTTGAAGTACAGCGTTGAGAGTAATACTACCCCTACATAACCCCAGCAGTAAAACGAATGGAGCAGCGCCATGGAAGCGGCTTTCCGCCCGCCGGGGATCGCTTCTATTATGGGGCTGACGATTACTTCCAAAAGGCCGCCCCCGACAGCGTTGATGATAATGGCAATCACAAGAGCAATAAAAGGACTGGACAGCGCAAAGGGCAGGGTCCCCAGAAGCAGCATGCCCAGGGCGCAGAAAATCTCCGCCATCACCGCCGCGGCGCGGTAACCTATGCGGTCTATGTATTTAACCGCCAAAAGGTCTATCAACAACTGAACACCAAAGTTGAGGGAGATGAGCAGGGCAAGGCTGCTCAAGGATATATTGAATTTACGATGGAAGGTGAGGAACAAGAGCGGTGCAAGGTTGTTCACAATCGCCTGGCTGATGTAACCCAGGTAACAGGCAATACGGGTGTGCTGATAACCGATAGTTTTCATAAAACCTGCTTTTTCATATGCCGGGGCAATCCCCGGCGCTTTTCCCTGACAAAGAGGGCAAATGCGATGTAAAGGGGAATGCCCGAGGCGATCCACGAAAGGGGATTTGCAAGGCATACCCCGGTAAAGCCCCATTGGGGGATGAACACAAAGGCCGTTGCCACGCTCATCATGGTTTCCAGGACACTGCAAATCGTTGGGGAGATGCTCTTGCCCAAAGCCTGTAATGCGCTGCGGAAGATCAGCATGAGCCCCAGGAAGGACAGGGTTGCGCCAATATAGCGCAGGTACTCTGCGGACAGGGCCACCGCTTCCGGCGCGTCCTTGAGGAAGAGGCCCGCGAGCTGCGGGCCGAAGAGAAAATTCACGATGAACATCAGAGCGCAAAACGTGAGTGAGATAAAGCAGGCCTGACGTATGCCCTGATAGATACGTTTGGTGTAACCGGCCCCGTAGTTCTGTGCGGTAAATGTGGCAATGGACATACTCATGCAGAACAGGGGCAGCATGTTGAGCTGCCTGATGCGCTGCCCCGCCGCCACCGCCGCGATGCTCATTGCGCCGAGGCCGTTCATCGCCCCCTGGACCAGGATGTTCCCCACTTCCACAATCGAACGCTGTGCGCCCATGGCGATGCCAAGCCCCAGGTGGGCACCTGCCTCATCCCGCAATAAACCGGGCAGGGAACAAAGCAGGGCCCTTGTCGGAAGGAGCTTGGGGAGGCGGCAATAAATAAAAACACAGCAGCACACAAGAGACACGATCTGGGCGATAACCGTGGCGATTGCCGCCCCTGCCACCCCCCAATGGAACACCAGAATAAAACAGTAATCCAGCACGACATTGACCAGCGCGGAAACAACCGCGAAATACAAGGGGGTGCGGCTGTCCCCCATGGAGCGGATGCTGGCCGTCAGCATCCAGTTAAGCATGCTGAAGCCGACGCCCCCAATGATAAAAAACATATAGGCGGCGGCGTAATCAATTATTTCCGCAGGGGTATTCAGCAGACGCAGAAAGGGCCTAATCAGGGGGAGCAGCAGAACAATCAGCAGGACACCGGCGATGAGGCAGAGCAGTATACTCACCATAAAACTGCGGCGTACCCCTTCGGCGCCGGCCCCGGAAGCGGCGGCGCCGAAGCGCTGGGCCAGTACAATCGAAAAGCCGCCGGTCAGGCCGATACAAAAACCGGTGACAAAGGACAAGAGCGGGGTGGTACACCCTATCCCCGCCAGGGCATTTACCCCCAGGGTCCGGCCAACGATAAAAGCATCGGCCATAGAGTAAAACAGGTGGAAGAAATCCCCGGCAATAAGCGGCAGGGTAAATAAAAGGAGCGCCTTTGCGGGACGCCCCTCGGTCATTGAACGCACAGTATTACTGTTTACGCTACTGACTACGCGGTAGTCTGACTACGCCGTAGTCTTGGTGAAATCCCAGGGTTCGTAAATCTTGGGAACATCGCCGAGCAGCCGCTTGGTATAATCCGATGTGGGGTGGAGGATGGCTTCGTCGGCGGTCCCCCGCTCCACAATGACGCCATGCTCCATGATGTAAACCGTGTCGGAAATATAATAGGCCAGGCCGATATCGTGGGTGATGAACACGATGGTCATGTCGATCTCATCCCGCAGTTTCAGAAGCATGTCCAGTATGGTGGCCCGTGAACAGGCGTCGATCATGGAAGTGGGCTCATCGGCGATAAGCACCTTGGGTTTCAGCATGAAGATACGGGCTATCATAAGCCGCTGCATCTGCCCGCCTGAAAGTTCAAAGGGGTACTTGTTGGAAAGCTCCTCAAACTTGAGGTTGACAAATTTACAGGCGTCCTTCATCGCTTCAAATTTTTCTTCCTTACCCAAGTTGCCGTTTCCCTGAAGCCTGAGACAGTCATCCAGGACGGCATCCACCTTGTTGAAGATGTTATAGGTAGAAAAGGGGTCCTGAAAGATTGCCTGGATGTTCCGCCAGTAGAGTTTCCGCTTGGCCTGGCTTGAAATATCCCGCGGTTTCCCCTCAAAGAATATTTCCCCCCCGCTGATGCCGAGGAGCCCCAGGACCATTTTTGCCAGGGTGGTTTTTCCGCTGCCGCTTTCGCCGACAATGGAGATTATTTCCCCCCGGCGGAATTCAAAATCCACATTGTTGACCGCAATGGTTTTGTTGTCCCCGGAACCGAATACACGGGTAAGCCCCTTGCCGCTTAAAAATACTTCACCGACTTTATTTCTGGTCATTTAACACCTCCGGGGGAAGCTTTGCCGGATGTTCCTGTGTCTTCATCCAGCAGGCTGGGCAGCTCATCTTCATAGATTTTATACAGTTCTTCCAGCGTATGCCGACAGCGGTAAAGCCGCCCCGCTGTGGCGGGCAGTTCCTGAACAGCAAGGGTCCGGCAGGTCTCATCGGCATAACGGCAGCGCTCGGCAAAGCGGCAGCCCCTGGGCCGGATCTTGAGATTCGGCGGCACACCGGGTATGGCCTGGAGTACATGGCCCCTGGTTCCTTCTTCGGGCACGATGATCGAATTCATCAATCCCCTGGAATAGGGCATGATCGGATCAAAGACCATCTCATGGGCGGTTCCCCGTTCCACAATTTCCCCGGCGTACATCACCATGATGTCATTGGTAACATTGTACAGCAGGGGGAGCTCATGGGTGATGAACAGCATGGAATGGACAATGCCCTTTTCCATAAGGTCATGGAGGAGCTGGATGACGATCTTTTGGGAAGATACGTCCAGAGCCGATGAGGGCTCATCGGCAATAAGCACCTTGGGGCTCAAAATCGTCGATATGGCGATGACCGTCCGCTGCTTCATGCCCCCGGACAGTTCCACCGCATACTGATCCAGCACCTTTGACGGCAGATTCAGAATATTGAAACGTTCCTCCGCCAGTTCCCGCATTTCCTTTTTGGACAGGGCCGAATCATGGGCTTTAAGCACATCCTCAATAAAGCGGATGATCTTGCGGCTGGGGTTCAGGGCGTTCATGGCCGCCTGGGGGATATAGGCAATGTCCGTTCCCAGTACGGTGGTACGGATCGTGTCCGGGTCCAGGCTGGTAATTTCCTTCCCGTCAATGATGATGGAGCCCCCTTCGTAATACAGGGGCGGGAAATAGTAACCCATGACGCTCATGGCCAGGGTGGACTTTCCGCAGCCTGACTCCCCGGCAATCCCTATGGACTTTCCGTCCGCCAGGGTAAAGGACACATTATCAACCGAACAGACCTTCTCGCCCATCCGGGTCTTGTAATAGGTAGTCAGGTTCTTGACTTCCAGCATTGTTTTAGCCATCGCCTAGCTCCTTATCTGGGGATTGAATATCTGATCCAACCCGGAATTGATGAGATTGAGGGAGAAGGTAATAAGGGCTATCATCAGCACCACCGGCAGGAAGGCCCACCAGGCCCCCACGGGCAGGGCGCTAAAGGTCATGGCCCAGTGCATCATCAGCCCCAGGCTCGCCACATTCTGGGGACCAAGGCCCAGCATGGAAAGGCTCGCTTCGGAAAGAATGCCGGAAGCGACCTGTAAAATAAAGGCCATCATCACGTATGACCCCAGATAGGGAAGGACATCCTTGATGATGATCCGGGGCAGACTGTGGCCGGAAAGCTTGGAAAGGTTTACGTGATCCCGGTTACGCAGGGATGTGGTTTGGGCCCGGACGGACCGCGCGGTCCAGGGCCAGCTGGTGATCCCGATAACAAAGGCTACGGTCACGAAGTTACGGGAAGAGAGGCTCACCGAAACCAGTACCAAAATAACAAAGGAAGGGATAACAATAAAGATATTGGTAATCGTAGACAGAAGGTTATCTATCTTGCCCCCCACATAGCCCGCCAAAAGCCCGATGCTCAGTCCGATAAGCGTAGCGATGGATCCCGCCATCAGCCCAATCAGAAGACTGGTCTTTGTAGCCGCCACGAGTTCCGCCAGGGTATCCCGCCCGAAGTTGTCGGTTCCCAGCGGATGGGGTACCTTGGGCATCTCCTTTGTTACGGCGGAAAGGCCGAACTGGGCCATGATATCATCGGCCACCGCCTGTTCGGCGGCAGTCGGGCCGACAGCTTCCCGCACCGCTTGCTTGCCGATATACTCGTGCAGGTTCGGCCGTTCAAACATGCCCCCCCCCATTGTCAGGGGATCAACCCGGTAGAACATCGGGAGGAATATCACCGTCAAGAGTATCAGGCTTATCACGGTAAAGCCAAACCTGAACTTGCCTGACTTAAACGCGGTCTTGAATAAATAACCCATATCAGCCCTCCTCCTGCTGTGTCAGCCTGATGCGCGGATCGATGATGCCGCAGATAACATCCACGATGAAGTTGGCTATCAGCACCGTAATGGTAACTACGAGGGTACATCCTGATATAAGGGGGAAATCCTGGGCACTGATGCCCAGGAGCATCGTAGTCCCGATTCCCGGATAACTGAATACGATTTCTGCAACAATGTTACCACCGACCATGGTCCCCAGGCTCAGGGCAAGACCGGTGATCTGGGGGAGCATGGCGTTACGGAACACATACCAGACGATCCGTGAATCCTTGATCCCCAAAAGGCGGCTATACTTAACATAGTCGGCGTTGAGTTCATAGATAGACATTTCCCGCATCCCCAAAGACTGTCCGCCGATGGCAACCAGTACCATGGTCATAAAGGGCAGCCGGTAGTGGTTGAGCATGGAAAGAAGAAAGGCCGGGTTCTTCCAGTTCATAATCAGGTCAAAGGCATAACCAAGACGGCCGGGAAACCAGTGGAGCTGATTCGCGAGGAAGTGGACCAGCACAATACCAAGGCCAAAGGCGGGAACAGCCGCAATAAACAGGAAGAAGGGGAAGAACACCTTGTCAAATATCCCCTTGCGGTAGGCCGCCAATGCGCCGAGGGCGTTTCCCAGGAACCAGCCGGTAATGATAGCCGGTATCTGGAGCCTGAGCGTCCAGGGCAAAGCAGTGGAGATAATCTCCGATACTTCCCGCGGGTACTGGTTAAAAGATTTACCCATATCGCCGTGGAACAGCTTGCCAATATAGATAAAAAACTGCTGCCAGATAGGTTTATCCAGCCCGAAATCAGCCATATACGCATCGTATATACGCTTGATGGCCTGTGCGTCCGTCATTCCCGTGGTAGCTTCCGACACAAGGGTCGCCACCGGATTACCGGGAATCAGGCGGGGGAGCATAAAGTTAAGCAATACCGCAACAAACAGCGTTACAATATACCAGCCAAACTTCTTGCCTAAATACTTCCAATATCCACCCATTGCTCAACCTTCTTCTTTCTTTTGTAAGATGTACATAAAAATAGGGCGGCGGCAAACCAAAGATTCGATATGCCGCCGCCCTTAAAGGTTTACTTTTTACTTGGCCTTGAGGCTGTAAAGCCCCTTGATCCCGTAACCGTCGATACAGAGGGTCGGCGGAATGCCCGTACCGTCATTCATCTTGGGGAAACCGGTCCATACAAGTTCGTTCACCGTATGGAACACGCCGGGACGATACATGAGGCCTGCCGCAGGCAGTTCCTGCAAATAAAGGATGTTGAGCCGTGTCCAAAGGGTCTTGAGCTTGGCAGCATCGGTCTCGCGGGCAATATCGGAAACAATCTGGTCGGCTTCTTTGTTCACCCAGCGGCCGAAGTTCCCAACAGCATTGGTGGTGCCTTCCGGGGGAAGGTCCGCACTGCTCATGGCTTGATACGCACGGAGCCAGGGATTGGCAATACCGACACCGCCATACCCGTGCATGACCATATCAAAGGTACCATTGTTACGATCCTGTTCATACACCGTGGTAATGGGGAAGTAGGTCTTAATATCCATACCGATATTCTTACCGGCCTGGGCCACTACTTCCAGGGTCGCATTCCAGTCAGACCAGCCCTGGGGGCATTCGGCCTGGAAGGAGAGCCTTACACCGCCCTTGGCGCGGATACCATCGGCGCCTTTTACCCAGCCGGCCTGATCAAGCAGGGTATTGGCTGCGGCAGTGGCTTCGGTAACATTGCCGCTCCACTGATAGGGCTTAATGGCATTGGCATCAATAAGAGCCTGCTCACCGGGGGTCGGCAGCATCAGGGACGCCACATACGGCGCGGTATACCCCGACATGGCGTTCACACCGATGGTGTTATAGTCCAGGGCCATGGCAATCGCCTTACGCACCGCCGGGTCATCAAGGCCGGGCTTCTTGGTGTTGTAGACCAGCATGGGGATCTGTCCGGGGAAGTAATAGGGCGCCTGAGGTATATAGGTCGTAATCGTCGAGGGCATGGTCCACACAGAAGAAATGAACTGCTGGGAAATATCAGCTTCGCCATTACGGAAGGCGGCATCCCCGGTCGCGTTATCCACATAGATAGCATGGGCTATGTACCTGGGAGCAGGAAGC
>BOBW01000083.1 GCA_026002595.1 Spirochaetia bacterium
CCTGTCCCCGCCCTCAAGGCGGAGGACACCCTGCGGGATGGGAAGGAGCTTATCAGGCTGATCCGTTCCCAGGGCATAAAGCCCATCGTCCTTATGCCCTGGGCGGAAAAAAAATTCCCCGAACATCAGGCTATCATGTACGACACCTACCAGAGGCTCTCCAAAGAAGAGGGGGTTCCCCTATCCCCGGCGGGCTATGTCTTTGAGCGGGTACGGAAAGAAAGGCCCGACATCGATCTTTACTGGTTCGACGGCGAACACTGTTCACCCTACGGCAGTTATGTGGTGGCCGCCTCAGCCTACACGGCGATTTTTGGCAAATCCCCCGAGGGGCTGCCGAAAAAGTCCTTTAGTTTCAAGGGTGGGACAGCGGAAAATTTCACCCTCATCCAGGAAAAAACGGACAAGCTGCGGGACATTACCGGGGACTTTAAAGAAGAGGAGATGGTCAAGCCCGAAAACTCAGGCCTGCAGGCGGAAATTGACGAGGAATACCGCGTCAATTTCCCCCTGGTCTGGGACAAGGCTGTGCTGGACGTTACCCTGGATGCGGAAAAGTGCGCCCTCCTCCAAAAGTGGATATGGGAAGCTAACCTTAATTTAATGCAGGGCGCGCTGCCCCAGGATTTTTAACCACAAGCCGCCTACAGGCGGCACCTCACTGACCACACGGACAAAAGGAAGGAAATCAAAGCAAAAGTCCGTGTTGTCCGTGTGGTCAGTGGTTTCTTTTTTCTTATGATATTGTGTCAGTCCCCTTCGCAGGGCCACGGGTTCTGGCCTTCGGGGATGCCCGCCAGCTCCACAAGCCGTTTATGGCACTGTTCCCGCAGCAGGGTTACCGCTTCTTTGCGGGGCAGGCTCTGATCCGGCAGGAGCGGTTCCCCAATACGCAGGGTGATGAGGGGGAAACCCTTCTTGAAGAATTTGTAGATCCCCGTGGGCTTCCGGTAGGAAAAGGCCATTGGGATAATGGGAAGATTGTATCTATAGGCCATGGTGAATACCCCCTTCTTGAAGGGGCGGATCGATTCATAAAAGTCCCAGCTTGAGGCTTCGGGAAAGGCATGGAACCATTCTTTCCGCTCATGAAGTTCATCAAAAGCCTGATTGAAGTTTTGCATTGCATGAATACTCTCGGGAACCGGAATACCCCCCACCGCGCGGATGACGCCGCGATCGGCGGTATTGATATTGGAGGCCAGCGCCGGAAAATAGAGCCTATGATACCGAACCGTCAGGAGCACCGTGAGAAAATCCCAGCGCATCACATGGTTTGCCACGGTCATGGCCCCGTTTTTAAAGAGCTCCCGGTGCTTTTTCAGGATACTGCGGCCCTCAACCCTCAGACAGTAACGAATCGGCAAAACCAGGCGGACCAGGGTATAGATTCCAAAATGTATAAGGGCGCTGTATAACTTGAAACCCCGGGTTTTATCAAGGTAGGGATAATTTTCGTCAAAGACCGTATCGTATATTTTGGGCAAAAGTTCCATGTGCTCATCGGGCTTCTCGGGGTACTTGATCCCCAGTACCTGCTGCGGAACATAGGGGCCTTTCGGGTTTGATTTCATAAAAACACTCCTTTTTGTGTACTATCTTATGAAGAACCCGCCTCAAGGAGAAGGGGCCTTCACGTTTACCTGTGATTCACGGGCGCGTACTTTTTGTTTTGCCTTAAACAGCAGCATGCTCACCCGGGATAAAATACTCACCTCGTTGTCGCCTGAGGTTTCTATGGACAGGAAGTTTAAATCAGGATACATCGAAATGATTTTGCTTTGCACACCGTCGGAAACACCGCTTGAAGGCATACAGCCGAAAGGTTTTACCGTGATAAATCCATCAACCTTATCATGATAATAAATAGCCTCTGCAATTTCCATATTACCTTCGCCGCCGTTAATCGCCTTGTCATAATACGGCTCTGATAATGCAGAAAGCATATCCAAATCGAGCAGCTCCCCCTTCCCTGAAAATTGTTTTTGATTGAAAAAAAAGTCAAAAAGATTAAACAAAAAACGGGTAGTATTATCCTGTGCTGCCAGCACATTACAGTATTTCTTCCAGAATTTCCGCTCTTTTTTTGTTTCTGAATATTTACTATACGGATAGAAATAGGTTTTTTTTCTCCAGCATTCATAACGGGCGCGGTGAGAAAATACGGCGGGCAGCGGTTCGGCGCCTTCGTCAATGATAAAACGGCGCAAATTATAGTTTGCGTCTCCATTCGCGTAATTCGCAAAAACTTCACCGGTTATAAAAATTAAGGGCAGGTTCTTTTTTTCTCCTGGAATAGCGGCAAGTTTCCTGCCGGCCCTGAAGAGCGCCGCCGGCAAAGTAAAATAAAAAAACGGGTTTCTAAAGGCTTTAAAAATGAGGTTATCACATTCGTTCAGCGTTTTAATGGCCGCATCTTTATCTGTTGCATAGGGTAAAACAGCGCATTCACCGATGTGCATAAGGTCGGCGAGAATAAAGGACATACAAAAACTAAATAAAAACATTGTGGAAAATTTGAATGCGGCGTCTTTTGGGGGAGGCGGATACGGAAGAAGGTCCGAATTTAAAATAAGTATCCGGAAACCTTTAAACCCTGCATCATCTGCAACGCGCATATATTCCTCTGCATACATACCGTACCGGCACGGAGTGCAGTCACCGCCGCCGCCCAAAAATATGAATTGATCTACAATTTGCTCTTTGGTGAGGCCTTCATTTTTTTCAATTTCAAGCAGGGCGCGTATAAAACTGCCGGATGTAAAATAAACCGGGTTGCACATCATCCGCGATCCCCATTCACGGCCATAATGTACGTCTTCGGTTTTATGGTCGCCCAAATCGCGGTATTTATATCCGGCCTTTTCAAGATAGGTGCGGATAAAAAGTGATTTACGCCGTTCAAACATGTTGTAAAGAATTGTAACCTTTTTTTTATCCCTGCGGCGCCAAAGAGGATTTGAATGTCCTGCCCATTGATTTTCCCGGACAAATTTAGGCGCTTTTATAGATGTCATTACTCTTCCTTGCAAGCATTACCTGATACTCCTGCAAAAAATAATCAATCGTATCAATGCGTATTTTAAAAGTAGACCCCGGCCGGTTTTGATCAATATCATGGAAATTAAAATGCGGCGTCCCCGATGCGTCCAAAATATGGTCCACATAACTGTAGGTCGGCGCGTCCTGTCCGCATTTAAAACTGGAAAGATCAATTACGCCAAGATTGGGATGCCGTGCGGCAACTTTACAGGCCCATATTTTTTGGTTTGTGCCGCGGTTAAAGTTGCGCACCCAAACATCGCTGATGTCTGTGGCGGCCTCATCCTTAAAAAGCGGCTGTAAAAATTCTTGAGTCACAGGCAAAGAATCAATGGTGAATATCGGGTATCCGCGTTTTTGCAGTTCCTGCGGTATGCCGTGGTTAAGACCGGGGTCGTGGTGGTAGGATCTCCCCACAAGTAAAAGACCAATTTTATCTTCATCAATAAGACGATTCATAATGCCGGCAAAACGCTCCCGCTGCGCCTGTAAATAGGCGCCTGTCGCACGTATTCCCTGCTTAAAGGCCCATGCGTTTTCTTCTTCGGTAATGTTCAGCCGGTCTTTAAAATATTCAAAGGTCTGCGCCTGACCTTCAATTTTGCGGTCAAGGTTCACTACCGGTTCCCAGTATGCGATATGCTTTTCGGCAAACACATCGTGCTCACGGGTAAAAACCGCTTTTACCACTTCCGGTGTTCCCATCTGAACAACACAGGCCGTACTCCCAAGGATGTTCTGCACATCCGTTGCAAGATATGTAATGATCGGGAAACAAATGGCGTCAAGACTTTTCCCGTTTTCATCTTTGTAATTAAGCAGCTGCCAAATATGCGCAGGGGCTGCTTTTGCCGGGAAGCACGGGTCGATTGCGCCCCACTTGCTGCCTTCACTCCATAAACGTTCATTGGTAAAATCTGAGGTAACAACCTTAATCCCCAGGGTTCTGAAATAGGTACTCCAAAACGGCGCATAATAAAACATGTTTAACAGGCGCGGAATTCCAACGGTAAGGGCGGTGCGTTTTTCAGATACCGCACTGGCTTTTGTTTTCGGCAGCGGCTCAAAATCAAAATCGGAGAACGCGAGTTTTGCCGCTTCCAAACTGATGTCAGGGTTTTCGCTGCGGATTTTTTGCAGCCGCTTTGTTTCGTTCTGCACCTGCGCCTTGTCATCTGCGGCGCCTTTTTCACAGAGGTAGCCTGAAATAAAACGAACACGGCGTGTATCCTTGCCGTCTGTTCCATCCTGAGTTTCTATGTCAACAAAAGTACGGCGGCATTTATTCGCACAGCCGGAGCATCGTGTCTGTTCGTCATTTTTTGAAGTAAACTGCAATTTTGCCGCCGCATCAATTCCTATGAATGCGGAGGCGCCGGCAGCGGATTCAACAGAGGCAGTATGACCGTTTAGCTCCAGCGCCGCGCCGATTGCACCGCCTATATCGGCATATTTATGGACAAATACTTCCGCACCGGGTACTTTTCGTTTTATATAATCAACCTGGGCCTTTACCGCCGCGAGGTTTTTTTGCGTACCGCCCTGCAGCACAAAACGCTTGCCAAGACGGGACAAATTATTTTCCTGTACCACATAGGTCCAAATATTAAGCGGCAGCACATGGGCCAGGCCGCTCATCATCTCTTCTTTTGTCCACCCCGATTGCTGAAACATAACCCGGTCCTGTTCCATAAAAACTGCGCATCCGTAATTAAATTTAGGCGCCCGCTTTGCACGGAATGCGTAATCCTCATATTCTTCCACCGGAATGTTAAACTGATTCGCCATGGACTGCAAAAAATAACCGTTACCCGCAGAGCATTGGGTATTCAATTTAAAATCAACTACACGGCGGTTTTTCATAAACAGCACTTTTATATCCTGACCGCCCACGTCGCAAATAACGTCAACATCACCATAGAGCGCCGCAGCGCTTTTCATGTGCGCCACCGTTTCAACAACCGCGACATCAATATTGAGCGCCGCTTTTAATATATCCTGCGCATAACCGGTTACACCGGCGCCCAAAATTTTTATGGTAACTTTCTGCTCGTTTCGCCAGACCTGCATCCTTTTGAACAAATACCGCGCGTCTTCAAGGGGATTCCCATGACTCAGTATGTAGTCGCGGTATAAAAGATCGCCCTTGCTGTCCAGCAGCACGATTTTTGTACTGGTAGAACCGCCGTCAATTCCGACAAACGCTTCTATAGTATCGCCGCTTTGAAGCACAGGGGGCGTAAATGCGGGCACCGCATATTCCCTGCGGAAGGATTCCAGCTCTTCTGCAGAGGAAACAAGCGGGGGGAGCGCAGTCTGCTCGGTATTTTTTATCGAGCTGTAAATTGATTCTTCTATTTCGGCAGTTTCTTTAGGGCCTGAGATATATTCATCAAGACAGGCGGGATCGATAATATGGGCCTCACGATGCTGCGCGTCTTCACGGGTAAAAAACACCGCGCCTATTGCCGCAAAAAAATGAGGCAGGGCCGGCACAATAATTGATTTTTCAGGATTTTGCTCGCGGGGCGTATATCCGTGCATATCCCATGCCGCTTTAATCTGATCCCGCCAAATGTGAGCAAAGGCCGGAATAAATGTATTGGGGCCGCCCAAAAGCACCACTTTTTCCGGCAGCACATTACCGTGAACAAGCACCTCAAGATTTTGCCTGACGATTGCGTTACAGAGCGAAATAAAAATTTCTTCCCGCGGAATACCCGATTTAAGCAGCCCCACAACATCGGTTTCCGCAAACACGCCGCACTTTGCCGCGATCTGGTGTTTCTGCCTGCCTTGAGGCATAATTTTTTCGGCTTCTTCACTTGATATACCGATTTTTGCCATAATCTTGTCGATGGTGCTGCCGGTGCCGCCCGCGCACTTATCATTCATATACGACAAAGTCGTTTTACGTTTATCTTCCCCTTTCCAAATGATAACCTTTGCGTCCTGCCCGCCAAGCTCAATTACCGACCGCGCATCGGGAACGAGGGTTTCCACCGCAAGGGTGAGCGCATTGACTTCCTGAATAAACTCGGCGTGTAAAAAATCTTTAAGTGAACGGGCGCCGCTGCCGGTAATGGAAACATGCATCGGCGTTTCAGGGTATGCTTCTTTAATTTCCGCAAGAATTGTACGGAGCGTTTCGGCCTGGCGTGAATTATGCCGGAGGTAGGAAGACATCAAAATATGGTTTTCCGCGGAAAGCACAACTGCTTTTACTGTCATTGAGCCGATATCAAGACCGAGCTCTAAAACACCGCTTTGGTCATTCATGGGTGTATTATCCCATGGTTTTCCAAACATATCAAGATGAATTGACCTTTGGTTTCCATGCGCATCCTGTCAGTTATAAAATCTTGTCAGGTACGTAGAGAGGAAAGGGAAATAGGTTACGATCAATACCATCGCCAGTTGTATTATCAGGAAGGGCAGTACATACCGGGAAGTTTCCAGGAAGGGCCGTTTGAAACGGTAGCTGGCAAGGAACAGGTTGAGCCCCACCGGCGGGGTGATGAATCCCGCTTCCATGTTAATAATGAAGATGATCCCCATATGGACCGGGTCAATGCCGAAGACTTCCCCCAGGGGCATGATCAGGGGCAGCACAATCAGTATTGCGGAGAAAATATCCACCAGGCAGCCAACGGCCAGCAAGGCCAGGTTGAGGATCAGGAGGAAGAGGAATTTTGATGAAATGGCCTTCTGTATCCATTGGGCAAAATGGTAGGGCGCCTGGGTATCGACGATGTAGTAGGACAGGGCCTGGGACAGGGCGAGGATCGAGAGGATGCCGCCGATAATCGGTATGGCCTTTTTGAAAACCTGGACAACCCCCGCAAGGGTGATATCCCGGTATACAAAAACTTCCGCCGCAAACACATAGATCACCGCCGCTGCCCCGATTTCCACCATGGACAGAACCCCGGAAAAGTAGCCTATGACAAGCAGAAAGGGCAGGAGTATTTCCAGCAGTGAATTTTTGAGGGCCTTGCCCGCCTTCCATAAATTAAAGGGCTCCACAGGGACCTTTGTTTTAACCGAAATGACAATGCCG
>BOBW01000084.1 GCA_026002595.1 Spirochaetia bacterium
AGAACCACAGCCAAATATTTAAGTCTAAATTTCATATTTTTATATTATACTTTTTTTTATATAATGTCAACACCATTCTTTATAAATTTAAAATAAATTTTAGCCCCTATTGCACATAACGTGAAAGCTATACGACGTTTTTGCGGTTGCGATAAAGGAAACCGTAGGTTTCCAGCAACCGCAAAAATGTGCCGGAGAAAAAACGCACAAAGGCCGAAGGCCGACTGCGTTTTTTCGTAGGCCAAGCCGCTACTGCGGCGCAGCGTATAGCGTATGTTATGTGCAGTTTTGGCGTACCCCATTTTTATTTTATTTCTCATCTTTTGTTATAATCCATGATCCATTATATCCTTTTTCATTACTACCAGGATAAATATATATAATATTTTCTTCCCCATGTTTAATATTTATATTATACAATTCCGATTCCCAATTTCCAGTTTCTCCTAAATAATCTTGTTGGTCAATTATTGGTGTACTAATTTTTATACTATATTCACCTGATGGTAATTTAAGAGACGCCATATTTCCACCAAATAATACTATTACATTATTTTTTATTTTATTTATAAATACCTTATTA
Organism: Spirochaetia bacterium; assembly: GCA_026002595.1. Taxonomy (GTDB): domain Bacteria; phylum Spirochaetota; class Spirochaetia; order Treponematales; family Breznakiellaceae; genus BNUT01. Next base: position 584 of record BOBW01000084.1, read on the forward strand.
TTTATTTCATATATGTTATATATTTTAACATTATTTATATTTTTCAGTAAAATATTATTTTGATAAATATATATTTCCGATGGAATCATATTCATTCTACCATTATTTTCTTCTCTAATAATTTTTATATTTATATCTTTTTCAGTCAAACAACCTTGAAAAAACAATATAACCAATAATATTATTGTGCATTTTCTTATTGAATTATTCATAGAAAATATTTTATATCCTTTATATTTTTTTGTCAATTGTTTTTTTATTTTATTTCAAAACAGCTTAGCCAAAATTGCACATAACGTGAAAAGTTTACGACGTTTTTGTGCCCCGAATAAGGAAACCGTAGGTTTCCAGGGGCACAAAAATGTGCCGGAGAAAAACCCCACAAAGGCGCTACTGCGCCGACTGGGGTTTTTCGTAGGCCAAGCCGCTACTGCGGCGCAGCGTAAACTGTATGTTATATGCAGTTTGGGCGTACCCCATTTATTCCTCTATTATATTTTTATTAATATATTCTATTATGTTTTCCCTTTCATCTTCCTTTACTTTAAATTCTTTATATACAAATAATGCAAATCCTGTTTTGTTTTTTACATATATTCTAATACCATTATTATTAAACTTTTTAACACTTTTTACATTTTTCATATCAAATACACCATTATTCAAATATATTTTTTTATCAATTATTACATTTTTTTTAAAGAATAATGAAATAATGGTTATTATTGCAATAATATATTCAATAAACATTATGATATTTAATATAATGAAGAATATACCCGATTTTCCAAAAGAAAACGTATTTATTTGATCCATTACAGCACTATCAATAATACTATATAACAAACCAAGTAACAGAGCAATTAAAATAAATATATTCCAACCATTTTTTGAATAAATTCTAAATACTATTATTTCCTCTGACTTCCTAATTTTTTCATGAGATTTTAATATGCTTATATTATAAATAATATAAAAACCTAAAAGTATTATAATTATCATATATTCTCCTTCAATAGTTTTAACTATTTTACTATACAACTTTTATTTTGTCAATATTATATTCCAACCCGCTTAGCCCAAATTGCATATAACGTGAAAGCTATACGACGTTTTTGCGGTTGCGATAAAGGAAACCGTAGGTTTCCAGCAACCGCAAAAATGTGCCGGAGAAAAAACGCACTAAGGCCTAAGGCCGACTGCGTTTTTTCGTAGGCCGAGGAGCGAAGCGACGAAGCGTATAGCGTATGTTATGCGAAGTTGCGCCGTACCCCATTATTCATTTTCCATTATTTATTAAATATTTTTAATGCTTCTTCTAATGTTTTTACAAAAATTATTTGTCTTGTTCTATTACTTTCATATATAAAGTCCTTTAATGGCTTGCTTTTTATATTTTCAAAATCTCCGATTATTGCCAGTCTTTTCCTATAAGTTGAAAACTTTTGCAATAATTCACCAGCAAATCCTGTAGATAATTTATAAAAATCTTTTACAATATTTTCTTTCTTTAATATTATGGTCGAACAATTATTTATAGAAAATATACTAAAAACATCATCTATCCCTTTAATAATTATACTATCATCGATTATTTCCACAATACCATCTTCATATAATTTTGTTTCCATAAAATAATTCCTCCACTAATGTTTATATACTATTTTCAGATAATTGTCAATAGAAATATACAAATAATTTTGCGCCGAAGGCGCACCCCATTATTCTAAAATGTTTTATACTTCTAACTGTTTTTGATAATATTTGATGATATATCTGTATTATAATTTAAAAATATTTTTCCATTTATTCTTTATATTTTCAAAACGCATAGGCGCAATTTCGCATAACGTGAAAGCTATACGACGTTTTTATGGCCCGAATAAGGAAACCGTAGGTTTCCAGGGCCATAAAAATGTGCCGGAGAAAAACCCCACAAAGGCGCTACTGCGCCGACTGGGGTTTTTCGTAGGCCAAGCCGCTACTGCGGCGCAGCGTATAGCGTATGTTATGCGCCGTATTTTTTATTTTATTATTTCCTCCAATTTTTTGTATTTATAATTTTTTAATATTTTTATCAAAAATTCTGATTTTATCTCATTAATATTTTCTAATGAAATTGATATAGTCTTATTTCCTTCTATAATTATTTCTTTATTCCACTGATTTTCACTATTCCTTGATTGTAATTTATATATCCGTTTTAACTTATCCCATTCTACATGATAATTTTTTCCAATATTACCTATACCATAAAATATTTTTACATTTTCATTTCTTGAAAATATTATTTCAATTTTTCCAAATATTGAATACAGTAATTTCCATAAAATAAATAAAGTTGCTGCAAGAAAAGGGCATATAAATATTATACCTATGATGCTTTTATCGTTAACCACTTGTAAGAATCCACTTATAGATACACCACCAAACAGGCTTATAAATATTATAAAAAACAATGAATCTTTTGAAATTGTAGAAGATCTTATAATCAATTTTTCTAAATCCCTTATTACACTAATGCCCTTTGGGGGACATAACAATAATTCTTCTGCATCTATAATATCATCCTGCTCTAATAACTCTGATAAATAGAATAATTCATTACAATTTTGACATACACAAGTGTCTTTTTGCGTATTAATATTTTCATTAATTATTATTTTTCTGCATTTTGGACAAATAATTTTCATAAGTATATTCTACCATATATATTTTATTTTGTCAAGGAGTTTAAAAAATATGGCGCATAACGTGAAAGGTTTGCGACGTTTTGGCGGCCCGAATAAGGGCTTTGCGTAGCAAAGACCAGGGCCGCCAAAATGTGGGTGGAGTGAGCCGTGGGAAGGAGCGCAGCGACTGACCTAGGCGAACGGAACCCGGAGGGGCTTTAGCCCCGAACCGCAAACCGTATGTTATGTGTAGTTTTGCCTGCTTTATATTTTATTCTTTTATTATAAATATTCTATTAATAACATCTTTTCCCATAAAAGGCAAAAGAAAAAAATCTACTACATTAAACTTTACTAAAATATATATATTATTTTCACTATTCGCATTCCTATATCCAATTTCAATATCAGAAAGTTGAAATCTAAATATTGATTCTGTATATCCTAATAATTCAATTCTTAATCCGCTATTTATTGTATATTTATTAATATTAAAATCACAATTATTAAGAATTAACCAATTTATTGAGACAAAAGGACCTAGCCTTAAATAATCCCATCTATCGTTTCCTTTCGGTCAAAAAAAGTCAAAAAATAATTTAGCATTTATAAAGCTCATTTCCAAATTTTGCGATATAGGGAAACCCTTTAATTCAAATGGATAAAATTCTATTCCTATCCGTGTTTTAGAATTCTCAAAGAAATTTGGATATTCCCAAAAAAAATTAATGGGTATAATTGTCAATTCCAATTCAGATTTTTGTGACATAGATAAATTATAACCAATTCCAACTTCCGTAATACCAAATGAATATTTTGGAATATTTTCTGCATAAATATTATAACTACATAATAATAACAGAAATAATAATACCCTTTGATTTATTCGCATAATTAATTATCCCATATATATTATTTATTGTCAAGCAAAATTCAGGCAAAATTACACATAACGTGAAAGCTATACGACGTTTTTGCGGTTGCGATAAAGGAAACCGAAGGTTTCCAGCAACCGCAAAAATGTGCCGGAGAAAAACCCCACAAAGGGCGAAGCCCGACTGGGGTTTTTCGTAGGCCAAGCCGCTACTGCGGCGCAGCGTATAGCGTATGTTATGCGACGTTTGGAATGCTTACATATAACTTCATTTCCTGTTTTTGAATAATGTTTATAAAATTAGTGACGATATAATAATAATTTTAGCGAAGGAGACATTTCAAGTTCATTAATATAATGAATATATAATTTCGTTTTTAAATATGAATTAGATGTATAACCCGTATATTTTTTTAGTTCAGTTTCATCACCCCAACTGTTTATATCATCATTTGAATTTCCAGGAATAGGGGATTCATCATATATAGTCTGAAAAACATTAATTATTTCATCATAATTATTTATTATATCGTTTAATTTCAAATCGTCTTTATGAAGAATGGTTGCTAACGCTTTTATATATAAAGTGGATTCATGAGAACGCCCCCATTCACCGGCATAATTTTTTTGTATATACAAAACCGTAGGTGAAAATTTACCTATTTCTAAAAAATCTATAATGCGTGAAGCATAATATTCAACAACAACAACTAATCTACCTCCATTTTTTAATTTTAGTTCTACAATATATTGTTCGTCATCAACATAAGTGTATGGTCTTATGTTCGTTACCGTCTCAACTTTCTGGTTTTCATATATTTCATTTTTTATTCTCTTCATATTTATGCTATGACATGATGTAAATAAAGAAATAACTAAAAATATTAGTAAATACTGTTTCATATTTCCCCCCATATATTTATATTTTACTGTATTTTTCATTTTATGTCAATATTCTCCAAAAAAATTCATTCCAAATGTCGCATAACGTGAAAGCTATACGACGTTTTTGCGGTTGCGATAAAGGAAACCGTAGGTTTCCAGCAACCGCAAAAATGTGCCTCCACAAAACCCCACAAAGGGCGTAAGCCCGACTGGGGTTTTGTGGAGGCCGAGCCGCCTACTGGCGGTGAAGCGTATAGCGTATGTTATGTGCCGTAATTTTTCTTGCCCGGAGCCATGGATGGCGGAGGGCATTTTTCCAATAAATTTTTTATATTATTTTTTATAATTTTATTCTTCATCATATGCTTCAAGGGCTATTGGTAATGCCTGTATTACATTATTACCCACTGCCGGTAAACCAACTAAAATGCTGCTTATAATTTCATCCCTGCTTGCTCCATTCGATTTTGCCATTTTTACATGAAACGGTATCCCGCTTTCAAGACGCACTGCCGCCAATACTGCCAAATATGCCAGTTCTTCTGTCTTTTTATCCAGCTTACTTGCTTTGTCTATCTTTTGGACTAATTCCATCCATGCGCCATGAAATTCAGGTGCGTCTTTTGAAAAAATCTCAAATGCCTTGCTTACTTTCATATTCCAATACTCCTTTTTTAAGAAACATGTGTATAAAATTCCTTTAATTCTTTCTTTATCTCTTCAGGTAAATAATGCCATTTTATTCCCTGTATTGCCCCTTCAAGCGCACACAATCTATTATAACAGGCCGATGAATCCATATCACGTATTTTCAACCATGCCTTTTTACTACCTATAATTTTTAATTCATCAAATGTCTTTACTCCTACCCTATTTAATTGTTTTTCAAGTTCTTTTCCAATATTTATCAAATTCGATAATTCACCCATATTATCCCCCAAGTGTCTTTAGATTACCATACAAAAAATCTTTAGTCAATACTTTTTTTGTAAATTTTTTATGCACCGCACGGATGCGGTGCATTTTCTTTGAAAAATTATGGCACATAACGTGAAAGCTATACGACGTTTTTGCGGTTGCGATAAAGGAAACCGCAGGTTTCCAGCAACCGCAAAAATGTGCCGGAGAAAAAACGCACAAAGGCCGCAGGCCGACTGCGTTTTTTCGTAGGCCAAGCCGCTACTGCGGCGCAGCGTATAGCGTATGTTATGCGAAGTTGCCCCGTACTCAATTTTGATTTAATATTATTTATTTTATACACCCTTTATTAAATACTATATTCCCAAATGACTATATGTAAGATATAATGAAAATTCATTAATACTATTATTTTTAGGAATTATCATTTGTAGTTTAATAAATTCAAATTCATAATCACTTGCAATATATATTTTATCTGTTTTCCAAAAAGCTCGGTAGTTTATAAATTTAATATAATCAACTTCCATTAAATTATCACCTCCATATTTTTTATTATAATATTCAACAATTTTGTAAAAAATATTATTATAATATTCAATTGTACCATTTTTATCAATTTGAAATATTATATGTGCGATAGCTAACTTATTGTCAAAAAAAATATATTCATAATTTACAATAAAACCATTTATATTTTTATTAGTATAAACATATCGTTCATCAATAATAGCATCAGGAGGTCCTTCATTAATTAAAATTTGTGATAAATCTGTGTCTAAATTATATTTTATAAATGAGTCATCATAGTCCTGTGAAAAAATTGTTGTATTACAAAATATTAACAATAAAAGAACCATTATTTTCATCACAAATTTTATTTTATAGTTAACATTTCATTTTGTCAACCATTTTATACCATATTTTACAAAAAGTTTAGGGGCAATTTCGCATAACGTGAAAGCTATACGACGTTTTTGCGGTTGCGATAAAGGAAACCGTAGGTTTCCAGCAACCGCAAAAATGTGCCGGAACAAAACCCCACAAAGGGCGAAGCCCGACTGGGGTTTTGTGG
>BOBW01000085.1 GCA_026002595.1 Spirochaetia bacterium
CCACGGGACTCCGGCGGCCTGAGGCGTCGGAGTCCCCAAGTTCAAACTTCTGAAGCTCCATGCCGGTTACCCGGCCCTTGTCGTCGCCGAGGATTTTGTTGGGGTTCCGCAGGAAGTCGAAGATGATCCCCTCTTCCATGGCGTGTTCCACCTCTTCCGCGCGGGCGGGCATTTCCTCACGGGTCCGGCGGTAGATCACATGGACCTGTTCCGCACCCAGCCGCAGGGCCATCCGGGCGGCGTCCATGGCCACGTTGCCTCCGCCGATAACCGCCGCGATCTTCGACCGGTACATGGGGGTGGCGGCATTTCCGGCATCGTAGGCCTTCATCAGATTGGCCCATGTTGAATTTTTGTGAATCATATATCCTGCAGGAGAAACAGAATTACTGTCGGCGATTGACGCGGTCCTGGTAGTTGCTTGTTTTCTGCCATTTTTTTATTGCAGTGTTAGCCGCCAAACACGGATGTTTGGGCGCCTCACCACTGGCGGGGAATAAATCCCGCAGGCGGCTTTACAAGATGTACAGATTCACCCGTTAATTCCAATACAAAAAAACCAACACTATAGGCATAAGCCTGTACATCAGGATCAACGGCGCCGCCGGCCATTGCTCCAAGCAGTTTTTTACCTTTACATTCGGCGGGCGGGTACTTTACTATCAGATCCATCCGTTTCAGGTGATGATTAACCTCATCTTTATCGTTCAATTCGCGCTTTACTTCAACAGGCATAACAAATTCACCGTTTGACAATAGTATATCTATATCGGTAAGAATACGGTCAGTTTCATCAAACAAGGGTACACGCTGGTATGCGCGTCTGAAATTATAGGGATACGCATCGAACTTTTCCCATAATCTGGCGGCGATAAGCGTTTCGATGAGTTCCCCCATAGACCGGTTTAATCCGCCGACATTTTTTGACACTTTATCCACTCTCTCCGCCATTTTATCAACATTTGCCGTTGTTTGGTCAACACGCATTCCCATTTTTTCAATGTATGCCGTTGTTTGATCGACTTGTGCCTGCGTTTTCATGATCGCCGCCCACACATCCTCAAAAGTGAGCCCCATCTGCGGTTGTTCCATTACATTAGCCATATTTGCCTACGCTGACTATAACATAGAACAAAAATCGCCATCGTACAAGCCTTTGCGTTTTTTCTTCAGAAATTTCAAATTCGAAAAAACCACAAGCTGCCTACTGATAGCACCACAACCCCCACAGACAGATTAATGGACGCTCCTTATGCGGCGTCTTTTCCCAAAGCTGCCTTCCGGCTGAATCCACTGAAAATAGTATTGGTTGACAACCGGAATAAGATGCCCCATACTTATCCTGTTATTATTCAATTTAAAAGGGGTGTTGTATGAAACCGTATTCTGTGTATCCGCCGGAGCGTAAAAGTTTTCAGGACCGTATAAGCGGTGTTACCGTGTATCAGTTGACCGGTTACAAGGGGCATAGTGAACATCCCTATTTTACCGATGACGGATGGTATGACAATGACCGGCGGATGCTTTTCGTTTCCGACCGGGATAATGTGCGTAATCTTTACAGTATCGAAATTGAAAGCGGGGAGCTTAGCCGCCTAACCGATATGCCCGCGGTAGGGCCGAATATCGCCTGTCCCATGCACGTTAATCATGTACTCAATGAAACCTATTATCATTACAGGGGCTGTGTGTACGCGATTAACCTGGACACCCTTGAAACCCGTCCGCTCTATATTGTCCCCAGGGGTTTTAACTTTGGCGGTGCGCGCCCCACCGGGGACGGGAAATATGTGGTCGCCGGATTAACCGAGGATCTTTCCGCCTCCGTCAAGGCGAATCTAACCGCCGGTTATATTGGCTTTGAGGAGATCTTCGCCGCAAAGCCCGACTGCCGCATCGTCCGTATTAATGTTCAGGATAATACGGTGGATGAGGTATGGCAGGAAAAGTGCTGGGTTGGGCACATTAATCCTTCTTTGACGAGGGGAAACCTCTTGACCTTCTGCCATGAAGGCCCCTGGGGACTGGTGGATCACCGTATATGGGTGCTTGATTTGGATACGGGCAAGGCCCTGAAATTCCGGGAGCGCCGTGTTGAAAAGGAGATGGTCGGACACGAATACTGGTTTGCCGACGGCATTCATGTGGGCTATCAGGTACACCGGCCCGCCGGGGACAACAGCGATTCCTTCTTCGGTTTCGCCCTCTATGACGGGACCGGCGAAGTTGAGGCCCCCGCCGTCAGGGTGCCCGGACCGGATCACGTTCATTCCATAGGCTTTGACTTTGTGGTCAGCGATACGGGTAAATCGATCAAGGGGTACAAATACAACGGGAAAAGTTTTGACGGTCCCCGGATCATCACCATGCATGACGGCAGTTTTGACTGGGGCGCTCATCATCCTCATCCCAGCATTACCAGGGACGGGAAGCACGTGGTGTATAACAGTACCGCTGCGGGTTATTGCAATATCTACATGACCGCCATTCCTGAAGATTTTTATGCCCTGCCTGAACTCAAGGTAGATAAATAACAATAAACGGAGGTAGCTATGTCATCCAATGAAAAGACTGATAAAACGGCGCTCGACTATGCCAAAATGGGCGCGGATACGCTGATGCGCAAATTCACGGTGGAGGAATTGCCGCCCAAAAACCGCTTCCATTATCATCAAGGCGTATTCCTGTCCGGGGTGGAACGGGTCTTTCTCCTCTCCGGTGATAAAAAGTATTACGACTATATCAAGGCCTGGGTTGACTATTATATTGATGAAAACGGGGATATCCGTTACTGCGATGTCCGCGAGTTTGACGATATGCAGCCTGCAATCCTGTTGTTTAATCTGTATAAAACCACCGGAGACGAACGGTATAAAAAGGTCCTTGATCGATTTGCGCCGATCGTTGAACAGTGGCCCACCAATGCCCGCGGCGGCTTCTGGCATAAGTATCAGCATCCCAATCAGATGTGGCTGGACGGTCTCTACATGATAGGTCCCTACAGCGTTATGTACGCCCATTATTTTGACAAGCCCTATTTTTGGGAAACGGTCTATCAGCAGATGAATCTGATGCGATGCAACATGACGGACGCGAAAACCGGACTGCTCTATCACGCCTGGGACGATTCCAAAGTTATAGACTGGGCCGATAAAAAAACCGGGCTCTCCTCCGAATTCTGGGGACGGGCCATGGGCTGGTACGCGGTTGCCATCATGGATATCCTTGACTATATCCCCCAGGATCATCCCCGCAGGCAGGCGTTCATAAATGCGGAGCGTGATATTATCAACGCCCTTGTCCGCTTTCAGGACGGGGACACCGGTCTCTGGTATCAGGTGGTGGATAAGGGAGAAAAGCCGGAAAATTGGCTGGAGACATCCTGTTCGTCCCTGTATACCTACGCGATTTCCAAGGCTATCAAGAAGGGACTTGTTCATAGGACCTATGAGAAATATATCCATAAGGCGTATCAGGGCGTGATCAAGTCCCTGCAATTTGAGGGTGACAATCTTATTGTTTCCAACATCTGTGTGGGTACAGGTTTGGGGGATTATCAATTCTATATCGATCGGCCCACCGTCCAGAACGATCTGCATGGTATGGGAGCGTTCCTGTTAATGTGTACGGAGTACTATGATACCTGCAAACGCATATCGGGATAATGCAATAGGGGTACAATGTATACCGTTTTACTGGCGGATGATGAAAAAAGCGTTTTAGATATACTTATAAGCAGTATTTCATGGCATGCCCTGGGGGTTGATACGGTGCTCACCGCGTCTGACGGGGAAAAAGCCCTAGAGATCATAAAAAGCCGCCGTGTAGAGCTGTTGATTACCGATATTCGTATGCCTCGCATGGACGGTCTTGAACTTATCCGTAATGTGCGGTCCCTGTATCCTGATGTTCACTGCATATTGCTCACCGCCTACAGCGAATTTTCCTATGCCAAAGAAGCTATTGCCCTTGGGGTGGAAAACTATCTGCTCAAGCCCGTCCCCAAAGAAGAGGTGGAGCAAACCGTAACCAAGGCGCTGGATAATATCTACAAACGGCATGAAAATTCAGAACGGCTGCTCCTTGACAATACCCTGCTGCGCTGGCTTTCAAGCAGCATTAACAGTGAAGAACTCAGCGATCGGGCGGCGCTGCTGGGAATTAACATCTATCTCCCCTGTTATTGTGTAATATGTATTGTCAAAAAAGATGAGAAGGCGCCGCTTTCGCCTTTCTGTTCCGCATGTATAGAAAGACTTTCCAAACAATACGAGGTGTATCACCTCTGGGATGATAATGGCCGGTATGTTTTAATACTGGGCGGAAAGGAAATCGAACAGGATGCATTGGAAAAAACGCTGGAAACAGCTGCGCTAGAGACAGATATGCGCTCCGCGGCAGCGGCGGTCGGAATTACCGTTCAGGAAGCAAATTCCCTCCCCGTAAGTTACATGATGGCCTGCGAAATCATCGAGCTTGCGGATACATCCTCCTCAGGGGTTGTGATGAAAAAGGAAATCAACATAAGCGGTTTCAGGGTTGATGTTCTTGCCGAGGAAGTACGGAAGCTCTTTTACGAAGACAGGAAAGAGGCGAAACAGGACGTGCATAAATTGCTCGCGGCGAAACTGTTTAAAGCTGAAGAAGAAAAGAATGCGCGGGAAAAGCTGTCTCTGCTTATGAAAACCTGTACAAAGGTACTGCTTTCGGAGTTTCCCGCACAGACCCTTGTTCAGGGAAGGCTTTTTACCGATTGGCCCGGGTACGATGAAACGGCCGGTGAGGTTTCCGGCAAAGATCAATTCATTCCGGCAGCAGTGAAAGTGCTGGATCACGCAGAACAGGTTTTTAAAGCATTATTTGGAACTTTGAATCCAAAGATTCAGTATGCCATAAAGTATATGCGTGCCAATATGGGGGAGGGCATTTCAATAAAACTGCTTTGCACAAAAAACGGAACGAATCCGGCGTATCTGGGGCAGATGTTCAAAACGGAAACGGGCTTCTTTTTTAATGATTATCTTACCCGTCTCCGTATTAACAGGTCTGTATATTTGCTCCATAATCCCGATAATAAGATAAAAGACATTGCCGCCCAGGTTGGTTTTTTCTCTTCCAGTTATTTTGAAAAGTGTTTTAAGAACCAAAAGGGTGTTTCCCCCCTGAAATACAGAATGGAATTCATGGCGTGAAGAAAGCAGAATATCACCGTAATGCCGTTTACCTGTTGGTTGCCTGTTATCTTTTGATACTTATTCCAATCGGGGGCACAGCCTGCTGGTTTGCGTATCAGGAGAAAGAAGGGGAGATTCTTTCAAGAATTGATATGACTTTGACGCGGCTTGCGAATGAATATCATGATATAACCAATGGGTTTTGGCAGATTTATATGCCTGTCTTTGAGAATCAAAACGCATATTATTCGTTAGGGGATTATTTTTCGGTACAGGAAAGCCCTGATCTGAATGCGCTTGAGAAAATGGAACTGAAACAAATTTTAAACCAAATGGCGGCACGGAATGACCGGATACAATGGATAGCCGTCATCTCCGATGTGCGGGAGATTAATTATATTTTCTTTCCCGCACAAAGTGTTTTGCAGTCCATCCCGCCTGATTTTCCCTATCTTGACGATCTCGCGCACAAAGAATCGCAGATGGAAGTATTCGGCGTGAAGGAAGTTGCCAGTTTTGATGCGGTGTATAAGGGCCTTGCCATATCGGGGGGTATTCCCGTCAAAACAGGCAGGGGCGGGATACTTGCCGGTTATGGAACAGGCATGCTTGAACAAATTTGCGGTGATCATGGCATACCGTTAAAAACACTGGGATTTACCATTGAAGCCGACGGCCACCACATATTTAACTATTATCCGGCGGAAACAACAGAACATGTATACAGCCGTTTTGCCCCGAAGAATTCCACAAGGTCTGACATTTATTGTGTTGTCTCCCCGAATGAACTTTTTTTTTTCTACAGCGCCAACAGTTTCAGGATATCGGCTTTTATTCTTTTTGCGTTGATTTTTATCAGCATACTCACGGTCAATCTTAAAAAAAACGGTGACCGGGCGTATTACTACGAATTAAAGCAGCGCGATGCCGAGCTGTCGGAACTTCAGACAAAATTCAATCCCCACTTCCTGTATAATTCTCTTGAGATTTTTCGTGCGCGGTGTCAAAAGAACGGGGATAAGGAAACCGCGGACTTAATAACCCAGTTGGCGGGCATATTCAGGGGCTTCATCGGGTCCAAAACCTTCATTTCCATCCGGGAGGAACTGGCTTTCAGCAAGCGCTATTTGGCGCTTTTTCAGGCGCGCTACGGTGAATCGGTACGTATTCTATATGACATTGATACGCCGGTACTGCAATACGGTATCATCAGGAATGTTTTCCCCTCTCTGATTGAAAATTATTTTATCCACGGTTTTGATACCGCAAAGGGCGACAACTTTATCATTTTCCGGGGCAAAATTGAAAGTGAAAAAACCATTCTCATAAGCGTGGAAGACAACGGACAGGGTATGCCGGAAGGGCAATTGGCCGCTCTTAATGATCGTCTCCGGGAGAAAGCCTCGATGGAACATGAGAGCTATGGCCTTAAGAACCTGCACCAGCGGCTCTGGCTGTTTTACGGGGATCAGTACGGCATTATGGTACGGCCAAATGAAGGGGACGGCCTGTCTGTGGAGATACGTATTGCCAGAATGACCTGCGAAGAATATGATAGCAGCTCATACGAAAAGCAGCGCTTACCCCTCAAAAAGTTCAAAAAGTTGTAATTTGTGCTATTTTCTAAAATTTTTTTTATATACAGGATGAAATTTTACCCAATAAACTGATCCTAATAAGGGGAAGAATGAAAAAGAGCTGCATGGCGGCGGTCATTTCTGTT
>BOBW01000086.1 GCA_026002595.1 Spirochaetia bacterium
TCGTAAATTATTTGTAATGTCAAATGCAAGATTTGCAGTAAAGGTTGTAAATAGTATTTTTTCATTACCTTTCAGAATTGAAGCTAGCCTTTTAGCCCGATGCATAGCTACTACTGTTTTTCCTGTACCAGCTCCTCCTAATACACGAGCGGGTCCGGAATATGTTTTTTCAACTATTCGTCTTTGTGAGGGATGCAGGAATATTCTCCATTTTTCAAGAGGTTCTGCCATTATCCGCTTAAGTTCTTCCTCGCCTTCAATAATTACAAAAGATTTCTGGTTATCAGCTGTTTTTAAAGCTTCATGGAGACCGATATTATCGGACAATGTTTGATCCTTATTCGATTTAAGTGTAAGAATTTCGTTAATGTCAAAACCATTTGCAACCCATTCGAGATTTTCATATACATCTTCAGGGAAAGAAGGTTTTAATGAATAGAAACTTTCTATATCAGGGATAGTCCTTATAAATGGAATTTGTTCTGATGGTATTCCCAACATAGCAAGAGACTCATCTGCAACGAAAGCAAAAAGATTTGGCTTTGTAGGATTTACTGGTACTTCCGAGATTTTATACTCAATATCGAATATCTGAATGGCGCCTGTTTTACGGTTAATATCACATTTTTTTCTTCTTGCCCAATCATACGCTTCATCATGATGATCTACCCATAATAACAAATACGTCCCGGTATCTTCCTCCCGAATAACAATGCCTCGATAAGTATCATCTATACGAACAGACCATATTTTCTTATCAATAGTTCCATTGATTTTCTCATAGTTGATACCGGCTGAGATAGGATTATTCTTAAATTTGTTAATAAATTCGGTCACTTTGCCCTGGACTTGCCGAGGCAAAGAAGCAAAGGCGGTTAAAAATTCTGAGGATATTGCAACTGTATTTATCATTAATGTCCTCCTGTAAATATATCTGTAGTTAATTCAGAGTCCCTGTTTATAACTTTCCAACCTTTATCAATGAAGGTTTTTGTGTATTCCTTTTGTGAATCTGTTAAAAATGCAATTTTATTATCGAGCCATACTAGTTCTGCCTCTGCGATAATAGCTCCGGATTCGTCAGCAAGTTCATATCCGGTAGATGATGGGGCTTTGATTCCTAGCAAAATTAGTTTTTCTGTAGCAGGTTTAGCTTCTTCAGCCAAATATTCCAGTGAATCTTTCCATGTTTCATCTATAATAGTATCTAATGGCTCCGTAGTTTTTGATTGCTCAAATACCTGGATTAATGGAGAATATACATTTAATTCTATACCGGTTTGAGATACAGCATTGAAGTCATTAAGAAACTGCATGATATTAAAGAAATGCCAAAACCCATTCCATTCTTCTTCATAATGTACAGTTCGGGACTCTGGTTTATCATCAAGAAGAGAAATGGTTTTACAATGAGCTTCAGTTTTAAGTTGGTTGAATTCGGCTATTGAAACATAAGTAAATACTCTATTCAAGGAATATTCTTCTTTTGGCATCCATGATCCGATAACGACGCTATCCGAAGTTATTTCAGTTTCAGGTATTTCAAACACATTAAGTATTGGTTTAACCATTTTAAACCACTCATCAAATTTGCTTACATCCCTATCTAAAAGTGAGAACGAATATGCCTTTGCCCGAGCAATAAATCTTGACTCTGCATCTGGGTTAGAAAGATACTCAATTAAAAGTTCAAGGTGATTTTTTTCATCAGTTCGCAGGTCAATTCCCCCTATCGTTTTAAGGACATGATTATAAAACTGGATATATGAAGGCATTGATCGGTAATCCAGCATGGGACTTGCAAAAGAGCCTATATCTTTGAAAGCACAATCAACATCCTTCCAGCTTAATACCCAGACACGAAATCTCCCGCTTTGAAGTATTGCACCGAGCTTTAGTGTATCATCTGCAACTTTATCTTTATGATATAGAAAACCATCTGTATAAATAGCAATAGGCTTAAGTTTATCAAGTTTTGGAGACGGCCAAAGAACAAAGTCAGCGCGGGTATTAACCGAAACCCCATCAGATTTAGTCAAATCAACCTGAGGTTCTATTTCCCAAATATTCCCATCTACAGACAGGCGATAACCAGGTTTATTCTTTACCAGAGCCTTTTCAATTTGTATAATTCTCTCATCGTTATTCATTCTACCCAATGCTTCTATGAAGCGTTGTTCAAGTTCACTGTCAAACAGATGATTAACTTCGATATTTGCTATTTTCTGAATGGGTTTTATATTCTTTTTTCCCTGTAAAATAGATTGAAGCAACTTTATAGCTGTCTTTCTTGAAATTTGTCCAATATTGCGGCTTTGACGATAGGCGAATAAGCAATGATAACACCCGTCTTTTTGCGGATCATCTTTGCATTTGCAATTTTCAAGGACATGCAGGGATTTCTCAAATATTGAAACAAGCGTATTGATATTCTCTTTTGGATCATCCTGCATAAGCTGTTTTAGATAACCGGTTCCACCGGGCACAGAATCATAAATAACCAGGTATTGTTTTTTATAGGATGTTTCGGGCATTGGTACTTCACTTATACAAGCTCTCAAGTGGTCAACATTACCAAAATATTCCTTCATACCAAGCATTAAAGCCGCTGTAAAAGACTCTTGTTTAACCTTGGTTTCATCCATTGTTGTGGCAGGAATAAGCAGCCGGATCGCTTCAGTTGAGAACTCACGATAAAGAAAAAGACATTCCGTAAACGGTTCTGTATTTGATTTCTTATTCTCAGGACAGATTTTCGAATGCTTAGGAGTGTCGCTATCCTGTATTTTGCCGCAACTTTTACAGATTTTGAACCCTTTTCTTTTATGTTCAAGACCTGCAACGGTTAATGGATCTCCGATAATATCGTTTTCACCAAAATTTATTTCCCTCATTACCGCTTTTTTTACAAATTCATAGCCAAATTCAAAATCGTTATTATTCATCTGGTAAGCTTTGGTTATATCGGCATCTTCATTAACATCTACCAAAAGCTGTTTACAGTAAAATCTGGTTGTCCTGTCATCAGATTCATCATAGGCAAAGCTCTTGTTGTAATCAGTATTCGAATAGACCATTTGAACTTTAAGCATGGTTCTACGCTGTCCGGCATCTGCCCAGGCAGGACTCCCGCAACTCGGGCAAGATGCGACATCTTTTCCATGTTCTTCGAGTTGTGCATGGGAACAGTTAGGGCATAATCTCCAGTTTTCAGGTTGGGTAGTATTAATATCTATCTGGTCAATGGTTAACTTTTTACCCTCAACATAGAAACTGTTATTGGGAGCAAATTCGGTCAAGGCGGAAGCCGCAGGCCGCGAATATTCATATATCACTGTATCCGGTTTACGTTTATCTGCAGGTCTTTCTGCTATGCCCTCTTCTGGTTGCTGTTTTCTGGTAAGGATTGCCTTTAAAATAATCCCGGCTTCCGGAAACGTATAATTAGGCAGCAAACTTTCATCGCAAAGGAAATTGAATATATCTTTTGAGTGGATGTTATTTAATACACCAGCTAAAGCCCGCTGCTCCTTTTCCAGATCGGCTATTTGCTGATCGAATGAACTATCCTTCGGCCTATCCTTCAATTCTTTAATAAGTACCGTTAGCTGCTTGATATTTCCGTGTATTACATCACGTTCTTTTTTCAATCCAAGAAAGGCAGAGTAAATTTTATAAGATAACTGGCTTTCTTGTTCACCATCTCCGAAAGCGAATTTTTTTAACTCCTGAATTAAATCGACATCACTAAAGTCATTTGAAAATAATTCAATAAAGCTATTAAATAGGGGAGTAAGATTATTCTGACTATAATCAAGGAAATTGTAAGGAAATATACCTTTAGCTTTCTTTTCGATATTGACAAGGCAAGTATATATTTTCTTTGGAATAGCGCTTTCCGGTATTCCGCTTTTAACCCAATTATCCATACAAAAAGCAACAAATTGGCGTTCAAGAACAGCCGATGCTTTTAGGAAGATCTTGGGCGGGTCAACCTTCCCGGAGAATAGTTCCTTGGGATCATTGTAGAAAAAAAGGTCATGGGGCCTCGAATTTGCTACCGCTACCGTAAGGGCATTCCCGTCCTTTCGGCCTGCACGGCCTGCGCGTTGAAGAAATTGAGCTTGCCCTGGGGGAATGCTGCACATTATAACCGTTGACAAATCGCCAATATCAATCCCCATCTCAAGAGTGGGTGTACAGGAAAGCACATTCACATCCCAGGATTTTTGCTCGCTTTGGGAACGTTTAAATATATTCTCAATTTCTTCACGATTGGTTCGTTCCAATAAACCCGTATGCTCTTCGGCAACGACACGAACTATGTCACCGGAAGAATACAGCTTCCCATAATAATCTATTTCCGATGTATCATCAAAATGATAGTGCCCGCTACAAATACTTCGCAGGCAGGGAGAATTTTCCCAGATTGACTTATTTTCAGCAGCAATCGAGAAAGAGGTACCGCAGGTGTCGCAAGAAGCTTGTATAACATTGGTTGAGATAAATAGAGCCGCTTTATTCAAGCCGTAAATGGCATAACCCATTTCAGAATGCATAAGGGAAATTAACTTTCTCTTATAACTTTCTTCCATAAGAATTTTTCCAATATTTACTATCAACTCATCGCTAATCAATATCTCACCTATACATGCGCGAATCCATTCAAAATATTTTCTGCTGGTTAATGAGTCAAAATAATTACGTCCTTTACCCGTTATTTTATTGTCACTAAGAAAACGCGGCGTATTTCTTCCGGATTGTCTTCCAGGCATCCAACTTGTTCGATCAGAGGATAGCAGCCAACCATTTCCTGTGTTTATAAAATCAGTAAAAGCAGCATCATTAAGAGCCCCGTTTTGACGAATGGTGTTGAGAAAACCTAATGCCATAAGATTAAATGAAGCATCATTGGTTTCCCGGCATGTTCCCAATTCATTGATGACACGTTCTTTAACGATATCTGCCAATGCAATAATTACATCTGAATTAAAGCCAACTGTGGAGCTACCGGATTTCTCCAGAGTACGTCCAATGCGGCTGGTTAATCCATATTCAAGCATTATTTCATATTTGAGGCGTTTTTTAATACCGCCCAACAAGTCCTGGCTTTTCCGGCTTGTTTCGTCAAAATGCCCTTTTTCTACCATATCTTCGTAAGCATGCATCCATGTCATATTGGGAGCAATAAAACGGCCTATAAATTCCTCTGATGATAATTCGTTTTGCCAATACTCAATAAAGCCATTAGAAAAATCTTCCAGGTTTTTACTTTCACCGCCCTTTTGGGCGTATTGTTGAATGGCGCTCCGCAGGGCAAACCGCCAGGTTCGGGCATTAAAAAATCCTGCCCTATGTGCGGCGTCCTGAACATTATCAGAAAACGCAAGGGTCTTTTTATCATCGTTAAAACGGGATGCAAAGAGCTGGGAAATACTTACACTTATGGATGTAGCGCTCCGAAGGCCGATAAGCGCTAACCCACGCCTTGAACCACAGAAAGGACACTCATATTGTTTTGTATCCTGCGATCCGGTTGTAGGATTGTTTATTGGTAAAATTATTTTAATCGTGGAGCTGCCGCAGGATGGGCAAACACTTTTTGCTTCTTCGCCAATTTGAAGCTGCAAACAATGGGTACATAACCGACCACGCAGCATTTTTTCAGGAAGCTTTTTATGTTCACCGGGGTACATCATTTTTATATGGTCATCTGCGGCAAAATAGAGGTTATAAAAAGTACCTAAATCATTTAAAGTTACATTGCCACGTTCATTACTGATTGATACCCAACCTGTTTCACCGCAGTCACGGCAGTTCACAACCGGCAGGTATTGTTTGGCAGAAATATCGTTTAAATCAGCCGCTATTGCATATTCAGGAACATCAGATACCCTTGCTAATAGACGTCTAAGTTCCCTGAACCATAATTGGGTTTGAACAGTCAAGAATGGTCTGAGTTTATTGCCAACTGCTATTCTCGCATGAGATATGAGGGCAAATAAAGCATCCAGGACAATCTCTATTGAACCAATATCCTTTAGTCCCGGAAACTCCGGAATGAGTTCTTCAAACAAATCTGTGGAATTTTTATATCCATTGTTCAAGGCTAATAATAAGCTTTGGGTGAAGCTATGGGTAAGCAGTTTTTCGGATAATTCAATTCGGCCTTCGTCGGTATTGATACCATGTGGTAGTTTTTCAGAAAACCAGCTTTGATATGCCTGCTCCAGAAAACCGGATACATCGTCAGCATCAATAAACGTATGCAGTAAAGAAGACTGCTCTAAAGTAGGTACGGTAAAATCGATAGCTTCTTGCCCGGCTATAAATTCAGCCGGACTAAGACGATCTTCGGTTATTACGGCAGCATCATCAAATTGTTCGCCAAAAACTTCTGTCGCATATTGCCGTATGCCCCCGGCTGAGACATCGCTTCCCATTGTGGCAGAAGTTCCAATGCAGCAAAGGTAGCCTTCCGGGGTTAACAAACGGGATTTTAAACGCCTTAACAAACAAGCGAGATCGGTACCCTGGGCGCCGTCAAAGGTATGGAGTTCATCAACGGTTATGAACTTTAAAGTCTCAGGAGTATTATCACGCCAGATAGCGGCATCAATCGGCCTAACCAACATGTAATCAAGCATTTTGTAATTAGTCAGCAGTATATCCGGCGGGGATGCCCGCATGGTTTCATGGTTGGCGATTATCAGGTGTTCACCCATCAAGCGGCTGGCTGAAAGATCGTGTCCGCCAACATACATCCCTGCGGTGACATTTCCCTTAAGCTCAGGACTGGTATAGATAAGCTCGGCGATACGCTTTGCCTGGTCTGCAGCCAGTGCGTTCATGGGGTACACA
>BOBW01000087.1 GCA_026002595.1 Spirochaetia bacterium
CCCCATGGCAAGGGTCTCCGCCGCAGAACAGTGCCCGGCGTGGGGATCATCCGAGGGGTTAACCCAGGAACGGAGCCGCAGGGCATTAAGGCCGTATTCCCGCAGGGTTATGGGATGTTGACCCGGTGAACCTTTTCAGGATCACCTGGAAGAATGAGCCGAAGGACTCAGGCGGGCTTTACGGGAAGCCGAATTTTATCGAGCTCCCCTCAAAGCTTACCGGGGTGGACGCCCGGATCATCTGTATGGTGGGAAAGTTTTTTCCCACCGGCTGCCACAAGGTGGGGGCCGCCTTCGGCTGCCTTGCGCCCCGGCTCGTGACCGGTCAATTTGATTCCGCCGCGCAAAAAGCGGTGTGGCCCTCCACCGGCAATTACTGCCGGGGAGGCGCCTTTAACTCAAAACTCCTTGCGGTCGAGTCCGTAGCAATACTGCCGGAGGGCATGAGCCGGGAACGCTTCGAGTGGCTTTCCAAAATCGCCGGGGAGGTAATCGCCACACCGGGCACCGAATCAAACGTAAAAGAAATTTTCGACAAGACCCACGAACTTAAAGAGACCCGCAATGATGTGCTGATCTTCAATCAGTTTGAGGAAATGGGGAATTACCTCTGGCACTACAACGTCACCGGAAGCGCCATTGCCGAAGCCTTTGAGAGCATCAGGGGCAGGGACGGGAATTTCGCCGGGGTCTGTTTTACATCGGGCTCGGCCGGAACACTGGCGAGTGGTGATTACTTGAAACAGCGTTACCCATTGAGCAGAATCGCTGTGGGGGAGGCCTTGCAATGTCCCACGATCCTCAATAACGGCTTCGGGGCGCACCGGCTGGAGGGCATTGGGGACAAGCACATCCCTTGGGTCCATAATGTAAAGAACACCGACATGGCTATCGCCATTGACGACAACGATTCCATGGCCCTGCTGCGGCTCTTCAACGAAGATGCGGGGAAGGAATTTTTGATAAAGGAAGCGGGGCTTAAACAGGAAGAAGTTGATGTTTTGGCCTACATGGGAATTTCCGGCATTTCAAACATGCTTTCCGCAATCAAGTTCGCAAAATACTACGAGCTTACCGGAAAGGATGTGGTGGCCACGGTGCTTACCGATTCTGTGGAGATGTACCGCTCCCGCATCGCCGAGCTCCGCGAGGAGGAAGGCGAATACCGCAGTATCGACGCCGCCGCGGATTTTGCCGCCAGCCTTCAGGGTGAGGGGACCGACAACATGCTGGAACTCACCTATCCTGAACGCAAGCGGGTACACAACCTCAAATACTACACTTGGGTAGAACAGCAGGGCCGCACCGCAGAAGAACTGAACGATCAGTGGTACAATCAGGATGAAACATTCCTGGCAGTGCAAAAACAGGCCGATGAGATCGATGCCCTGATCGACGATTTTAACAAGCGCACAGGATTACTGTGATCCAGGTTTGCCGGCACGGAGAAAGGCTTGTATGAGAAATGTACTAAACGCGGTTTGTATTGACTGCGGCACGGAACACGAGGCAAATGACAGCACCTACACCTGCAAAAAATGCGGCGGTATTCTCGAAATAAAATACGATTACGCCTATATCAAAACACAGCTGACCCGTGAAAAACTTGTTGCCCGGAAAGACCCAACGCTCTGGCGTTACCGGGAACTCCTCCCCATTGAGGAAGGTTCCGAACTTACCCCGCTGCGGGTGGGTGGGTCGCCCCTATACAAGGCGGACCGGCTGGGAAAAATTCTGGGGCTTAAAAATCTTTACATTAAAGATGACGGGCTGAACCCCACCTCAAGCCTCAAGGACCGCGCTTCGGCAATCGCGGTGGTGCGGGCCAAACATGCGGGGATGAGCACCGTGGCCTGTTCCTCCACGGGGAACGCCGCTTCTTCCCTTGCGGGGAACGCCGCGGCAATGGGCCTTAAGTCTTTCATCTTTGTGCCGGAGCGGGCCCCCAAGGGAAAGCTCACACAGCTTTTGATCTTCGGCGCCACGGTGATCAGCGTGAAGGGAAACTACGAAGACACCTTCAAGCTTTCTGCGGCGGCGATTGAAAAATGGCACTGGTACAACCGGAACGCCGCTATCAACCCCTATCTGTCGGAGGGTAAAAAAACAGTATCACTGGAGATTGCCGAACAGTTGGGCTTTAAGGCGCCGGATTATGTTGCTATTTCCGTGGGGGACGGCTGTACGATTGCCGGTGTGTGGAAGGGTTTTAAGGACCTCTACGAAATCGGCTTTATCGACAAACTCCCCCGGCTTATCAGCGTTCAGGCTTCCGGCTGTTATCCAATTAACCGGGCTATCGAAACCGGCAAGCCCATTGAGTGGATGGAAGAGAACACCATCGCCGACAGTATTGCTGTGGGGGTGCCCCGGAACGGGGAGAAGGCCCTGCGGGCGATCCGGGAATCCAAGGGGATCACGGTGAATGTTTCTGATGAAGAAATACTCGCCGCCATGCGGCTCCTCGGCGCCACAAGCGGCGTCTTTGGTGAACCCGCAGGAGTGACCGGCACGGCTGGTCTTGAAAAGGCGGCGGAGCAGGGGCTGATCCCGGAGGATGCAACCGTGGTTTCGGTGGTGACCGGGAACGGCTTAAAGGACGTGGCCTCCGCCCAGCGGGCCGCGGCGAATGCGGGGCCCCTTGGGGAACCGATTCATATTCCGCCGGATATTGGTATTCTGATTGACGAATTTGAAAAACGCAAAATCAAAGCTTAACATCGTCCTCGCCGCCGTCCATCTCGAAGAAGGCCCCGAGGCGGTTCCCCTGGGCGCGGCTTGCGTCGCCTCCGCATTGAAGGCGGCCTTTGCAAGCTCTGTCCCCGGCATTTCGGTTGCCTTGGTTGAAACTTTCGCCGCCGAAGGGGCCGCTGCCTTAATCGAAAAAATATTTGCCCAAACACTTAGTGATACTATTGATGCGCCTGGTACCATTAATGCTATCGGTTTTTCCCTTTACAGCTGGAACCGTGGAGTCTGTCTTGAAGCGGCGGCGCAGATCCGCCGGGATAGCCCGGACATTTTTCTTTTCTGCGGCGGCCCCGAAGCGACCGCCCTTCCCGGCGGCCTGCATATATCCGATGGCGGTCCTTTTGACGCGGTCATCCGGGGCGAAGGTGAGCTTGCGGCGGTGGAACTTATCGGCCGCCGCTTTTTTTGTGAACCGGCTGCTTCGCCGGCACCGGGGACCGGGCTTGTTACGGGGACAGAGCCGCCTGCGGTCTTGAGCGAAGCGGAACTTGCATCACTGCCTTCGCCCTGGCTGGACGGAACCCTTACCGTGCGGGATCGGCCGGGGATACTTTGGGAACTGGCTCGGGGCTGCCCTTATGCCTGCGCCTACTGTTATGAATCGAAGGGCAATAAGTATGTCCGGTATATCTCAGAAGAGCGGCTGCAAAAAGAACTAAAGCTTTTTATTAAAGAAAGTGCTGTCTGCCAGGGAACCGAGGGAATCTACGTTTTTGTGTTGGACCCAACCTTCAACACCGATAACCGGCGGGCCATTCGTATTCTGGACATGATCATCAACAGTAATACTGTTTCGCAGAGTATTCACTGGCACTTTGAGGTGCGGGGGGAACTGCTTACCCGTGAGCAGGCCCGGCGTTTTGCCCGGCTCGGGGCATCCCTCCAGATTGGGCTCCAGACCGCCGACCCAAAAGTATCGGCATTGATAAACCGCAGCCTTGAGCGGGAAAAGTTTGCCTCGAAAATGAATCTCCTCAACGAAGAGGGAATCAGCTTCGGCCTGGATCTGATCTACGGCCTTCCCGGCGATACCCTTGCCGGTTACCGGAAGAGCCTGGACTTTGCGCTTTCACTGTACCCCAATAACCTTGACCTCTTCCGCCTGTCGGTGCTCCCCGGCACTATTCTGTTTGAAAAGATGGCGGAATACGGTTTAAAGACCGAAGGTAAAGCGCCCTATACGGTGATCTCAACACCGGAATTTTCCGCCGTTGATCTCGCAAAAGCAGAAAAACTGTCAGCGGGAACAGACATTTTCTATAACCGGGGCCGGGCCGTTGCCTGGTTTAATCAGGTTCTCTATCCTTTGAAGATGCGGCCTTCTATTTTTCTGGATGAATTTACCGCATGGCTAAGGGAAAAAGGTATATTCATTGATGATGCGGTTAACGATTCTGTCATTGGTAATTCTGTCGAGATAGAAAAACTCCAGCTTGCCTTTCTTGAAAAATTTTATAAGCAGAAAAAAAAGGAAAAGCTTATCCCGGCGGTGCGTGACATCGTCCGCTATCACGGCGCATGGGGCCGGGCATTGGCGGAAGGGCTGTCCACGGATATCAATTTTAACTATGAGCCGGAAGATGTGTTAAGCGAAGACGCCATGGATATTGAAAGTTTTGCCGCCCTCGTTAAGATGCGGCCCACACGGGCACGGATGGCGCCGGGGCCAAAAGGACCGGAACTTTTGATAAAATAGGATTACTTTTTCTTCTCTTTTCTATTTTGCGGTTCCGGCAGGAGGGTGTAGATATTGTTTCTTGCCGACTTGAAGAGGGCAGAAACGGTTTGGGAAATAATATCCCGTGTGGACTCATCAATATCCTTATAGGTTTGGATCATGAGGCCGGCGTTTTTGAACCAGCGCATGGTAAGATCCGGCAGGGACTTGGCTTCCGTGGAACTGAGGATGTCGTAGAGGGCATCGGTAAAGCGTTGCCGCTGTTCCCTGTCCATGCCGCCGATCCATTCCTTTAAAGTACGGTCAATGAAATGGCTTCCCTGGGTCACCGTGTCCAGCCGGATCACATCGTTATGGCTGACCTCCCAGGAATAGACATCGTGCTGCATGATGCCGGTCTGGGTGCTCTTAACCACGGTGTAATCATCATCGTGCTCAAAGAGCATGCCGATGATCGAAGACTGGGGGATGAAGGCGTGGATTCTTTTCTTGATGGCCCGATAGCCTTGACTCGCGATCACCTCTTGGTTGAACCCCGGCGCATCATTGCTGTATATGGCGCTAATGCGGCGCTGGAATTTTTTATCACAGAAGGCGGCAGCGTAGACCGCGAGGTTTCCTCCCTTGGAATGGCCCCCGAGCCGCAGGTTCCCCCGGATGCGCCTTGCCATTTTTTCAAGATAGGGCACCGCTTCCAGCTGGGCCGGGACCGCAGTACTGAAGCTCATGTTGAAATCCTCTTTCCATCCCACCAGGGTGTTGTCGGTTCCCCGGTATGCGATAAGGGAAGACCTGTCGCCGGTCATAATGGTCAGGGCGGAAAATTGTTTTTCCTGTTTAAAATCAATGTGATTCACGAAGCCCGCAAGTTTCAAATGTTTGTACCGTTCACAGGCGCCAAGCGCGGCAAGCAGGGCGGGGTCTTCCTTGCATATCAAGGCATCACCAAAGGCTTCGGGTTTATGCTTTAGAACCGCAGCGATCCTTTCCGCCGCTTCGGCAATGGTGATGGTATTTTTTTTGTCAGGAGAGGGGACGATGTTGTCAAAGGGAAGGTAGGAAAGATGGGTAAGGATGATGTTATCCACCGGATTAAAAGGCGCCTGACTGAAACTTAAATCCCCCCGCCATACTATGTAATCGAAAATATTTGACATACTTTCAATATAGTAAGAAACGGGGCAGGAAACAAGGATTTACATGACCAAGGACATGGGCTTATCGCCATGGATGCCGACCAGTTCCTGGTCTACGGGATTGACCATGAGGTCCATATCTTCAAGGGGGATTGCGCCGAGCAGGACTTTGCCATGTTCTGAGGTGACCAGCGCCCGGCACAGTGCCGATCGGTCTTTCCAGTGAACTTCAACCGGTCCGGTCAGTTTACAGATTGCTTTTATGTCATTTCCGAAGGTGGTCTCCCGTTCTGAGTGAACCTGAAGCCCCAACTGCTGCCGCATTGCCTCATTGATAACCAGGGTTATCGCCCCGGTATCCACCAGCGCCCGCACCGTTGTTTCACGGACCTTTTCTTCCGTGATGAAGCCATTCTGGACCATACCCACGTCAACGGCATTCTTTAACGTGATTTCTGCATAGGTTGTTCCCATATTTGTTTTCTCCATATCATTTATCTCCATGGTATATATTATACCACACCTATATAGGGCATTGAGCAGCGGTTTTGGATCGAAAAATCGGATTAAAGGTGAAAAAATTTCGTAAAAACATAGAAAAAGTTGGGTAACGCAGCCTTTTTCGTTTCAAAACAACGGTTCAAAGACGGCGCAGAGTTACTGTCATTTTCTGAAACCGGCCGGGAGGGGCATATCACACAAAGCGATGCACGGCAAAGGGCGATCCGCAGTGCAGAAATCATGATTACCGAGGACAGCTTTGCCAGGGAATTTGCCGCGTACCTTGACTCATTAAGAACGATACCCAATTAAAGCCTTGTGTTACCGTGTCTGCAAAATCAGAAGCGTAACATCCCGCCGCACACTGCCCGCGATAATCCCCCCAAGGCCGCTGCGAAAATCTTCGGGCAGCAGGGAAACCAGCTCCCTTGCTGATTGAAGGGTTTTATCATCTTCAACCTGGTTAAAAAAAAGGACGCTTCTGCCCCTGGCATCGGCGAAAAGCCCCCTGGCATTAGGCGTTCCGGTGATCACCCGGACCAGATGTTCCGGTTTTATGATATCCCCTTTTTGGGCGCCGCTGAGAAGGCTGAAAAG
>BOBW01000088.1 GCA_026002595.1 Spirochaetia bacterium
ACTACAAAAATCGCTAAAAAAATATAAATTTATATTTTTCGCTTGTGCATCCAACGAATTCTTTAATAATTCCACTATTGCAACATCTGTAGTCGTTATAAGATCTTTGCCTAAATGTTGGAGAATTCTTGGCTCAAACCGTATTTCTTTATTTTCCATTATTTTATTTCCTCTGTGCTCTCTAATAATTTATACAATGTTTTAGCTATCGCTTCACCCAATAGATATGGAACACCATTGCCTATCATTTTAAATTTATATGTAAGTGGAATATCTTCTTTTATGATAAAATTTTTAGGTAATGATTGAATAGCCATTGCCTCAGCAACGGATATTCTTCTACACATAAATGGATGTAAATGGACCTCATTATGTCCATAAGCTGCCGTTGGAGAATATTTCCATCTATGTAAACGCTTGAATGATTTACGTGATGTATCTCCTTCATTAATCGTTTCAATTTTTTGTTTTCCATTTTTTACTTTAAACACATCTTTATTGTTTTTATGCTGTGTAACGTTATTCTTTTCAAACCAATAATTTACAGTTAATTCTTCATCAATTTTATACTTATTTATCCTTTTACTATATTTCTTGAATTCTTCATTTTTTGGCCAGTCCTGTTTTAAAATATTTTCAATGCTTTTTTTCTCAAACATATCCCATTGAAATTCAAAATAAGAAAACTCATTTATTGTTAAGGACTCTTTATTTTTAATATTTTTTGAATTAAGGCCTATTAAAAATATTCTTTCTCTATATTGTGGAACACCATAACTAAGTGCATTAATTAATTTATCAGAAAGATAATAATTATTATCAGATAACATTTTCTTCATTGTATCGTAAAATTTTTTATGCCTTTCTGTACTTACAAGACCTTTAACATTTTCAAAGACAAAAAAATCAGGTTGATATAAACATATTAAATCAAAATACGTTTTTGTAAGCTTTCCATTTTCCCCATTTTCTCCCCGATTCTTCCCTGCCACAGAAAAATCAGGACATGGAGGGCCGCCTATAAAGCCAACTATATGTCCTTCTTTACGCTCCTTCTCTATCATAGATTTTAATTTCTCCATTTCGGGATCTTGTAAAAACACTTCAGCACTTGTCTCAGAATATCCATTTGGCAGAATTTTTTTATGTAGTCTTTTCCTGGAATATTTATAAGCATCTAAAAAGCGCTTTTCATATTCATTTACAAAAACAATATTATAGTTATTGTCTTCAAATGCAAGATCCAAAATTCCAACCCCCGAAAAAAAAGAGAATAAAGAAATACTTCTATTCATATTTAATTATTCTGCGCTTTTAATATAAAATCGTAAATTTATCATCCTTTCACCCTCACTCCCCCACTCATCAATTTGGGCAACATCATGTCCCGTAACTGCCTAATTTGTCCACGATTCGATATAATTTTATCGTTTATGGACCTTGCCATCAGTTCAAATAATCATATCACACCTTACAAAGAAATGTCAATATGAATTCGGCAAAAATCCCCCTTCATCATCATTTCCCCTTCCCCCTCCCCTTCTTCTTCTCGCCGACAAATAGCTCTCCGCTCATCTTTTGATAAAGCTCAAAAAGGTACGCAACTCGTGCAGTATCATCCACAAAACTCTTCCCATAAGCCTTTTCCACAGCCTTATCCAGCCTCTGATGGGCCTTTTTCAATTCGGGCGGCATGGCGTTTTCATCGTAGAGATTTGCCAAAGAAGAATCGGGAAACAATGTACGGGCATCCAATACTTCCTGCGCCGCTGTTTCTATAACTTCCCGCTGCTTATCGGTTGGTTTAGGCCAGGGGAAATTATTGTAAACCAATACATTTGAATACCGGTAACGTAACTCTAATCTACCGCAAACATAACGCATCCAAGCCATGTGCATAGTTGATGTGATAATACCAAATTCATAAAGAGTGGCATTGGGAATAGCCTGATTAGAATCCCCCACAATAACATCTTTACTAACAAAACCGAGGGGGATATATTTTCTTTGTTCCGATGAATGCCGGGGAACAATGATATAATTTGATTCAGGCTGCCTGATTTCCCCAAAAAGTGTTGGGAATTCAGCAATTTTCTTCGTAGCTTCTTTTGTACTGTTCTCCCTGAAAGTCTTTATGTTTTTTAAGCGCCGCTGTATTTCCTTTGAATTGGCATATTTAACAGGAGAAACGCCTTTAAGCCAGATACAATACCGCTTAACATTGTTAATATATTCATGGGCTCCCAAAAATGGTTTGATAAGTTCCGCAAGGGCCGGTTCCCGTTGTAAAAGCTCATCCTTCTCTGTTTCATCAAGAAAAAAATGTCCATCGTCAACAGGTTTATTTCCGTATATCATCGGCGAAACATTACAGAGAGGATCGGTTCTCCGGTCGATGAAAAGAATGGGAGCATCAATAAGATACGGGTTAATCTGTGCCGCCATGGTTTCAGCGGGCTGACCGGTTACCGTTGCATAATGGTAGAGCTTTTTCGTATTCCGGTCACTTAACCCAAAGCCGATGATAACGCAGTAAACGGCGGCTTTCCCCCGCGCTTCATTGCTCCATTTAAAAGTCTGATGGGCAAAGTTGATTTTTATACCAAACCTGTTCATCAATTCGGGCCAGAGGGCGGGGACCTGTTCACCCTGACAAATACTGTTTGTCGAGACAAAGGCGGTTTCGATGTTGGTCCCCTGCATGTAAAGGGCGGCCTTTTTATACCAGGCGGTTACATAGTCAAGGACGCCGCAATTTTTCATTCCGTCAAAAACTTTTTCTACTTCCGCCTTTTGTTCCCGGTTCATCACACTGTAACCCAAAAACGGCGGATTCCCCAAAATATAACTCAACTCATCCCTGGGGACGATGGTTTCCCAATCAATGGTGAGGGCGTTTCCTATGGTAATAGACGGCGAAGTAGTTAGGGGGATGCGGGCGATATAGGCGCCGAACATGCCGGATACTTCGTTGTTCATGAGGTGGTCCATGAGCCACATGGCGGTCTGGGCGATGCGGGCGGGGAACTCCTCTATCTCGATGCCGTAGAACTGGTCCACGTTGACCCGGACCATCATTTCAATGCCAAGGCCCTTTTCAAGGCCCAGCAGTTCTTTGATAACCGCCATTTCAAGTTTCCGCAATTCACGGTAACTGATAACGAGGAAGTTTCCGCAGCCGCAGGCGGGGTCAAGAAATTTGAGGCGGCAGAGTTTATCGTGGAATTCCAACAGGCGGTGTTTGCGTGTGCCGCCTGAAAGGGCTTTTATTTTGTCCAGCTCGTTTTGCAGATCGCCAAGAAACAGGGGCCGGATGAGTTTCATGATGTTGTCTTCGCTGGTGTAATGGGCGCCGATATCGTGACGCTCGTCGTCGTTCATCACGCTTTGGAACATGGCTCCGAAAATGGCGGGAGAAATTTTTGACCAGTCAAGGGCACAGCACCACAGCAGGGTTTCCCGTGTTTTTGAATCAAAGGCTGCGGTCTCAAGGCGTTCGGCAAACAGGCCGCCGTTGACGTAGGGAAACTTTTTAAGGTCATCGTCGAGATTTTTAAGCCGCGCTTCAGGCGGCTTGTTGAGGGTGTCGAAGATAAGGCCCAGGTGCAGGGCAAGATCGGAACCGTCCGCATTGGTGCGGTTGGCAATGTAATGCGTAAAGGTGTTTTTTTCCGGAAAGATGCCGCTGGCATCGGCAAAGAAACAAAACAGTAAACGTACCAGATACATCTCAAGTGGGTGGCCTTCATAATTGGAGGCTTTAAGGTAGTTGTGCAGTTTCCCCATGCGCTCGGCGGCGATGATGTTCACCGGATCAAAGTGGTTGAATTCAACGGTGGTGTATCCGGCAATGCTGCTGAACAGTTCCAGATAAGCGGTTAATTCTTCAAGGGGAAATTCGTACTTTTTCACATAACCACTTTCTTGCGCGGCGGTATCGCCGCGCTTGTCAATCGAAACGGAACGGACACGTTCCGAATTGTCCTCAAGATCATAATACTGAAAGTTGAGAAAGTCGCTGGTGAGGATTGCTTTGGGTATCTCTTTTTGCGGCAGAGTTAAGGCGTAGGCTTTGGCCTGTTCAAAGGCTTTGTCCAGGTCTTTGCCGGGGGTTTTCATTTCGATGATGATATGGCCGGGCCAAAAGAGGTCGATGTAACCACGGTCATTGCCGCCTTCAAAGTGGACTTCATGTTCAAAGAGGGCAACTTTTTTGCGGTCTATGCCGAAGATTTTGAGGAATTCGGTTTCAAAAGTTTGGGCTTCGGCTTTCTCCCGGACAGTATTACTGTCCTTCCATTCAAGGATGAAGGCGGAGGCTCTACTGCGTATCTCGTTCCATGACAGGGGCATTTTCTAAGCGCTCAGCCCGGGGGCCAGTCCAGGGGGCGGCCGCCGAGGACGTGGCAGTGGAGGTGGTCCACGGTTTGGCCGCCATCGGATTTGCAGTTGATCACGAAGCGCGCGCCCTTTTCTTCGCAGCCGAGTTCAGCCGCCAGCAGCTGCGCCCGGTACAGAAGTCGACCGATTAGGCCGCTGTCGCCGCTTTCCAGCTCCATGATGTTTTTGATGTGCCGCTTGGGGCTCACGAGGAAATGCACCGGGGCCTGGGGCGTCACATCGTGGAAGGCCAGGAGTTCATCGTCCTCGTAGATTTTTTTTGCGGGGATTTCCCCGGCAATGATCTTGCAAAAAATACAATCACTCATTGGGACAGTTTAGCAGAGATTCAGTTTTTTAACTACAGAGATACACGCTCATTCCCGCGCGCTGCGTAACGCGTTTTCCACTGCGGTGAGGAAGCCTGCGCTGGATTCAGTGGCCCCGGAGACGGCGTCCAGGTCGGCGGAGTTGTATTCCAGAACCAGGTCGAGGAGTTCCTCCATGGCCGCCCCGCCGACCGCCGGGTCTTCATTGTGATCATCAAATTCGATGCCCTGAATCTGTCCGTCTGCGATGCTGACCCGGAGGCGGATGGCGCCCCGGTAGCCTTGACCAATCCCTTCCCAGACGCCGTCCCGGCAATCAGCAGCGGACAGGGTTTCCCGAAAGAACTCTGTAAAACGATTCACGGTTTGGGTCCGGTTTTTAAAGGCCGCACAGCCGGAAAGCAGGCCCAGCGCAATAAGGACAAGTAAAAAATTTCTCATATTGCCTCCATATTTTCTCTATATATAGGGCACTCGCATGGAAGGCGGTTTAATGGGAAGCGGTTTTTTCCGCAATTTTTTTCAGAAATCGTTCGTTTTCGACAATGAAGCGCTCGTGGAAGCCCTCGCCGATTTTTCCGGCATTGTCATGGGCTTCAACTTTGAAGCAAAGCCTGCGGCCGTCAACTTCGATCAGTTCCCCAACAGCCTTTACTTCCGCGCCCAGGGGGCTGGCGGAAAGGTGCTTCACATTGAGCTCTGTCCCCACGGTGGACCATCCCGCGGGGAGTTTGTCCTGCACCGCCGCTGCGGCGGCCCCTTCCATGAGGGCGATCATGGCGGGGGTGGCGTATACCGGAAGGCCGCCGCTTCCCCAGGATTCGGCGGTGTTTTCATCGGTGACGGTCTCGGTCTTTTCGGCTTTCAGGCCCATTGGTAAATCTGTATTGAAATCCATGTCACACTCCTTCTTTATCATACGCCGGTTTCCCCTCACTTGAAAAGCTTGTCAACAAAGAGTAGGTTTATAAATATGACTGCGCCACTTTCGCCTTACCGCCTCAGCAAAGCCCGCGATTTATACAATGTGTTCAACGTTTTTAACTCACTTTCCTGGAACTTTCTCGTAGGGAGCATCGTCACCCTCTTTGCCATGCGGCTTAACGCATCCTCCACCTATATCGGGCTCCTGAGCGCCGTAGTTTATATTGCCTTCTTTTTCCTTCCCCTGGGAAAAATTCTTGCCAAACGTTTTTCCATTGTCGGGGTCTTCAGTTTTGCCTGGACCTGGCGGGCGCTCTCCATGATCGCCGCAGTCTTTGCCCCTGTCGCCGCTGCCGCGGGGCGCCGGGACCTTGCGCTGGGACTGCTGCTCCTGGGGGTGGGCCTCTTCCACATCACCCGGGGGATCGGCATGATCGGGAACAACCCGGTCCTCAGTTCCCTTTCCGCCGGGCCTGACCGGGGCTTCTACATGACCCAGATACAGATCATCAACAGCGCTACCGGTATGTTCTCGGGCTTCGCAATCGCCATACTCCTGGGACGGGACCCGCCCCTGTATCTCTATTCCATTATTATTGCCGTTGGTATCGTCTGCGGAATTTTCAGCGGGTCCATGCTGAAAAAAATTCCCGAACCGCCGGCCGATGAAAACACAAAAAAAGTAAAATTCTTCACCATGTTTAAAGAAGCCATGGCGGAACCCGGCCTTAGGCAGTTCATAGTGATTTTGTTTTGGGTGGCCCTGATCTCCGGTGTGTCACGGGCCTTCCTGGTGGTTTACTCCCGCGAAGTATTTCTGCAGAGTGACGGCATGGTTTCACTCTATTCGGTCTTCGGCGGATTGGGGACCCTCATGATCGGGCTCCTGATAAAATTCCTTGTTGACCGGATCGGCGCAAAGCCCATTTTCATCCTCACC
>BOBW01000089.1 GCA_026002595.1 Spirochaetia bacterium
TAATAAATAATGGAAAATGAATAATGGGGTACGGCGCAACTTCGCATAACATACGCTATACGCTGCGCCGCAGTAGCGGCTTGGCCTCCACAAAACCCCAGTCGGGCTTCGCCCTTTGTGGGGTTTTGTTCCGGCACATTTTTGCAGTTGCTGGAAACCTTCGGTTTCCTTTATCGCAACTGCAAAAACGTCGTATAGCTTTCACGTTATGTGCAATTTGGCCTGGTATGCCCGAGACATAGGTAACAGATTTGTAGTGAGACATAGGTAACACTTTCAGGTAAGATTTATCCCAGACAAACAATAGGGGGTCTGGGAATGCCTTGGAAGGAGACCAACAAAATGGATGAGAAGAAGGATTTTGTCTTAAAATCATTGGACAGACAACTGGTATTCACGCAATTGTGCCGTGAATATGGAATCAGCACCAAGACCGGCTACAAGTGGCGGGAGAGGTTTTTGGCGCGAGGCTACGCGGGCCTTGAGGAAGAAAGCCGGAAACCGAAAAGCAACGGGAAAGCCCTTGAGGAAGCGGTTAGTGTGGAGCTGCTGAGGATAAAGAAAAAGCATGAGGCATGGGGAGCGGCGAAAATACTGAACATCTATGAGCGGAATAATCCGGGGAAACATGTACCGGCGCGGAGCACGGTAGAACATTTGTTTGACCGTGTCGGCTATGTGCAGCACCGGCGGAAGAAGCGCCGAGCGAGCGGGGAACGGATTCAGCAGCGGGTGGTACCGGTAAAACCGAATGAAGTGTGGACGGTAGATTTCAAGGGATGGTGGTACACCCGTGACCAGGAGAAGGTCAATCCGCTGACGGTGCGTGATGAGTACAGTAAATTCATCCTTGGGATAGATGTAACGGAAAAGGGGGATATAAGCCATGTAAAAGCCATATTCGAGGGTTTATTCAAGGAATACGGACTACCCGAATATATCCGCAGCGACAACGGCCCGCCGTTCGCGTCGAGCGCGAGCGTATGGGGATTAACGAAACTCTCGGTGTGGTGGATGACATTAGGTATCAAACTGGACCGGGATGATCCCGGCTGTCCGTACCAGAACGGCGGACACGAGCGGATGCACCGGGACATGATGCAGGAACTGGAGGGACAGATAGACGGCAGCCTGAACGAACATCAAAAAGTTTTTGATGAATGGCGGAAAGAGTTTAACAGGGAGCGGCCGCATCAGGCACTTGGGATGAAACGGCCCGCCGAGGTGTATCACAAATCAGAGCGGAAGTATATTTCGGAAAAAGTAGAATTGGTGTATGGCCGTGGAATGAAGAGCCGGATGGTGAATGACCGAGGGTGGTGTAATTTCCGCGGGAAGCGGCTGTTCATCGGGAACCCGTTTACCGGTTACCAAGTGGGGTTAAAGGAGCGAGCGGGTCAACAGACTGAAGTCTGGTTTGACAATTTTCTGCTGGGTGAGATCATCTCCGCTACTGGACAAATCGCGGCGAAGGGGACTATTATTCAGCAGAAACCTAACTGAAATGTGTTACCTATGTGTCGCTACATTTCCGTTACCTATGTCTCCGGGTTGTACCCCTAAGATTTTTGTAAAAAATGTTGACATTTTGAAATAAATATAATAAAATATTCAAACAGGTGGGATGAAATATGGGATTTTATTATATATATTCTTGTGTATTTATTGGTTTATATATAATTGTAATATTACCATATTATCTATATTGTAAATTTGGTAAAACTTATCATAAACATCAATATATTCATGAGCGTTATAATAAATATAAAAGATATTATTATAATAAAATAACGAATGAAAAAAGAATTGAAGATGAAGTAAGACATAATATAAAAATTAAAAATAAGATCACAATAATTGTTTTTATAAGTAGCTTAATATTGTGGATAATTTCAATAGCTATTGATATTATATTTAAAGGGATATTACATTTATCAGATAAATTAAACTATTTATTATATATATTTCCAGTTATTAATATTATGACCTGTTATACATTAATAGAATATATAGTTGATTTAAAAAAATAAAGTCTAAGCGTACGGCCCAACTGCACATAACATACGGTTTGCGGTTCGGGGCTAAAGCCCCTCCGGGTTCCGTTCGCCTAGGTCAGTCGCTACGCTCCTTCCCACGGCTCACTCCACCCACATTTTTGTTGCCCTGGTCTTTGCTTCGCAAAGCCCTTATTCGGGCAACAAAAACGTCGCAAACCTTTCACGTTATGTGCAATGCCCCTAGTCGCCTAAATATAAAAAAAAGATATTGACAATAATTGAATAATAAAGTATATTTTTGGTGGTGATTTATGGAAAATAAAATGTATATTATTGTTATTATTTTGTCGATGCTTTTGTTTTTACAATGTTCAACAAATAATATAAATGCACAAGAAAATGGAACAGGTGATATTCCTATTTTAATTGAATCAGAATATGACAATATATATGTATATAACTTAAAAACAAAAGAAAGGAAACAAATACTTATAAATGAGATAAACATAATATCGGCTAACATTATAAAAGTTGAATATTTAAATAAATACATAATAGAAATTATTGGTTCAACAAATAGGGGAAATGGAAATATATATTTATATGATATGGACTTAAGTTTATTATTAAAAGAATATTATTATAATACACACATGGAATCATGGGAATATTTTGAATTCCATGAGAATGAATTATTTAAAAATAGAGAATATATACAAGGGGAAACAATTAGTGAAATATTTCGGAATAATTCATTAAACATTGAATATAATTTTAATAATAAGGGTATTATACACATTTATGGTATTCGTGATTATATTTCAGAATTGAACGATAAAGAAGAAGTAATATATTCTGAAGATATTGATTTATATTATGAATATTCAAATAAAGATAATAAATATTATTTGTTGGAGAAAAAAATAGATTAAAATAAAAAAACGGGGCACTGCACATAACATACGCTATACGCTACGCCGCAGTAGCGGCTTGACCTACGAAAAACCCCAGTCGGCGCAGTAGCGCCTTAGTGGGGTTTTTCTCCGGTACATTTTTGTGCCCCTGGAAACCTTCGGTTTCCTTATTCGGGGCACAAAAACGTCGTATAGCTTTCACGTTATACGCCATAACACCAAAGCTTTTTTGGAATGAAGAATATAAATATAAAAAATTATGTATATTTTAATGTTTTTTCACAAAGACACTTGAAATAATCCATAAATCATGCTAAAATCAATATATGGATTTTTTGGGGGTTCTGTTATGAAAATCAACAAAAATATTTTTATAACTGTTGATTGTATTGTTATGATTTACGGTATAATAGTATGGATATTAACAAAAACTATTGAAAATGGATTTTGGAAATATTTTCCCCAAAATGGACTGTTTTTCGGTTTTGCATACTTTTATACAGGGATAAAAATTATTTTAGGATTTATCTTTTTAATAAAAAGTATTGTAAAACATAATTTTCATTTTTATAAAATATATTTGTTTTTAATTATTCCTACAATAATTTCAATAATATATTTTTGTTTTAATAAATATTATGAAATGGTGTTAATAATATTTGGTTTAATTGTATCATTTCCGTGGTTGTTTATATGGTTTAATTATTTTAAGAAAATAAAATGGAACAATATATTGTTTAGCATACTTACACCAATAAGTATAATAGTTTTTAATTTTGCATGGACATATCTTATGAGTATTTGATTTTATAAAAAATATTAGAGTAATAATATATGGGGGTGGTGTTACGGCGTATAACATACGGTTTGCGGTTCGGGGCTAAAGCCCCTCCGGGTTCCGTTCGCCTAGGT
This sequence comes from Spirochaetia bacterium, assembly GCA_026002595.1. Classification (GTDB taxonomy): domain Bacteria; phylum Spirochaetota; class Spirochaetia; order Treponematales; family Breznakiellaceae; genus BNUT01. The sequence goes on from BOBW01000089.1 coordinate 3,824, forward strand.
CAGTCGCTTGCGCTCCTTCCCACGGCTCACTCCACCCACATTTTTGTTGCCCTGGTCTTTGCTTCGCAAAGCCCTTATTCGGGCAACAAAAACGTCGCAAACCTTTCACGTTAGGCGCAATTTGTGCTGAAGTTTTTTGTAAAATATTGTATAAAATGTGATTGACAAAATATAATATTTGAAGATATTATAAATAAACTTTGGAGGAAAATATGAATAATTTTTTTGAAGAGGCAGTAGATGCGATGAAGGAACTCTATGGAAAGGATGTTCTTATGTCCCTTGCAACCGTTAATGAAGATAAAGTAAACATCCGTACTATTGACGCATATTTTAAGGATGATTCATTTTATGGGGTAACATATGCCTTAAGTAATAAAATAAAGGAAATAAAAAAGAATCAAAATATTGCATTGAATAATAATTTATTTGTTGCGCATGGAACTGGTAAAAACATAGGACATCCTCTTAAAAAACAAAATTTGGAATTACGGGAAGAATTGAGAAAAGAGTTTAGTGTATGGTATGATAAACATAATAATGAAAGTGATAAAAATATGTGTTTTTTAAAAATGATGTTAAAAGACGCACTTGTGTTTGCAAATAATTATAAATATAAAATAGATTTTGAAAATAAAAGAGCAACCAGAGAAAAATTTATAGTGGATATTGTGGTTTAAAAACATTAGTATAGGAAAAAAATATTATAATAATAAAGGTGTAACAAAAATAATATATAAAGCAGCACAAACTGCGCCTAACATACGCTATACGCTGCGCCGCAGTAGCGGCTTGGCCTCCACAAAACCCCAGTCGGGCTTCGCCCTTTGTGGGATTTTGTTCCGGCACATTTTTGCGGTTGCTGGAAACCTTCGGTTTCCTTTATCGCAACCGCAAAAACGTCGTATAGCTTTCACGTTATGTGCAATTGGGCCTAATCTTATGTGAAGAATTGTAAGTCTAATTGAACCGGTACATTTTTTTGAGGAAAATTTATACCAATTGTATCAATTGGACTGGCTATATTTAATAGATCAAGCCGTTGCATATGTAAATATATTAATGTTGTATTTATTGAGGAATGCCCCAAAAGTTGCATGATATAAAATATATTTACATTATTTTCCAATAAATGGGTTGCAAAACTATGACGCAATGTATGTATATGGGCTTTTTTGTTTATATTTGTTTTTGAAAAATAGTATTGAAATTTACTTTGGGTGGATCGTAATCCCATAGGTTTATGTATCATATGGGGATTGCCATTATAAAATAAATAATTTGTTGGTTTAAATATTGCTATATACTCTTTTAACAGATTGATAGTATTTTCTCCAATTATACTATACCGTTCTTTTAGACCTTTTGATAAATTAACATGGACTAACTTTCTGTCAAAATCAATATCATGAACTTTAAGCATTAAACCTTCTGTTAAACGTAGCCCCGAAGAATAAATCAACGTGAAAAATGCCTTGTATTTTAAATCAGAACAAGTGTTTAAAAATATTTTAATTTCATTTTGAGATAAAACAGCAGGAATAACAACAGGTCTTTTTGGTCTCGGAATGGTTTTCATAATAGAATTCATATTATGAAAACTGTAGAAAAATAATAAAGCGTTATAATAAAGGTAAATAGAAAAGGGGCTTTTGTTTGTATATAAATAGGCAAAAAATTGACGCAATTCTAATTCTGATATTTCAGTTGGCTTCTTGTTGAAAAATTGCGCAAATTTCTGAACATATAAGGTGTAAACCTTAATAGATTGTTGGCTATAACCCTGTAAAACCATCTCCTGAACCATTTGAGTACGTAAAAGTCCCATAAAAAACTCCTTTGTATTAAAAAATGGAGTACGGCCCAACTGCACATAACACCCGGTTTACGGTTCGGGGCTAAAGCCCCTCCGGGTTCCATTCGGCTAGGTCGCCTAAAGGCTCCCACGCCTCACTCCACCCACATTTTGCCAGCCCTGGTCTTGCTTCGTAAGCCCTTATTCGGGCTGGCAAAACGTCGTAAACCTCTGCGCGTTATGTGCAATTGTGCCTAAGATTTTTATAAAATTTTAAAAAAAGTATTGACAAGGAAAACATAATATATAAAAATCTTACATTAAGAGCCATTAAAATTTTTCAAAGGAGATATTATGTTAAACTGGGTTGCAAAAGTATTTAGAGGTTTTTTTGAATTTATTCTTTGGGTTCTTCTCATTTTTTCTACAATTGCTGGTGGATTCTATGGTAAAAACATGGGTGGATATAATTGGGGAGGTCCCCTTGTAATCGGTGCAATTCTTGGATTCCTAGCGGGACTTATTCTTGTTGTTCTCGGCGGTGGGTTTATAGCAAATTTTTTAAGCTTGGTTAAAAACGTTGAAATATTGATTAAACTCAACGGTGGAACACCAGAGGAAAATGAAGATATAGAAAAACCGATTGATAATATTGAAAATAGTGTTCAAAATATTTGGAGATGTCCAAAATGTAATGCAGGTAATCCAACTAATACTACTACTTGTAAAACATGCGGATATAAACTAGGATAAATATTAAAAGAAAATATGACTATCAAGATGTCTCCACAAGATTTTTGTAAGTAATGGTTGAGGTAGAAGAACAGGCACACAAAAGCCGGTCAAAAAGCTGTGGAGCAAAAAACCGCCGGTTCATGCGGAAGCAAAATTCGT
>BOBW01000090.1 GCA_026002595.1 Spirochaetia bacterium
TTCACTCTGAGGGTTTTTGACTATTATTACCATCAATCGGCGCGGTTCTCTGTGAGCGGACGGCCCGATGTCGGCGTCACCTGTCGGCATTTCGGGATACACCGCTCGTACTTCTACCGCTGGAAAGAGCGGTACGATAAACGGCGGCTGTCCAGTCTTGAGAACAAGTCGACCGTCCCGAAATACTCGATAGCCCAGGTCTTCTTCCCGTATATCCCGGACGTGCTCTACAAGCTCGCGGGAATACGAGGGGCTTCGCCGTTTTTTCGGGACGGTCGGTCTGTTCTCAAGACTGGACAGCCGCCGTTTATCGTACCGCTCTTTCCAGCGGTAGAAGTATGAGCGGTGTATCCCGAAATGTCGGCAGGTGACGCCGACATCGGGCCGTCCGCTCACAGAGAACCGCACCGATTGATGGTAATAATAGTCAAAAACCCTCAGCCGGAACTTCGCCGTATCTGATAGTTCCTCCGTTTCCCCTCTGGCCAGTTCCCTCATATGGGGAACCGGTGTTACAATCCTGGTGGGACACCCGATCCTGCCTTTCATGGCATTTCCTCCGTGGTATTTGGTCTTGGTAAACCCATTCTACCATGAGGCGGGTGTCCTATTTGTTTCTGAGTTTAGACAGTGTAGACTTTTCCCAAATTTGATACGAATTCACCGTAAATTTTGTTGCTGTTTTCATGCTATATATAGGGCATCAGCATGGAAGGCGCTTCAATCAATTGGCTTTTTTTCATTTTTTTCTGCCGCGGATATCAATGGTGTTTTCTTATTTTACCCCCTTGATCTTTTATTTCCTCTGTTTCATACTATGAAAACTTTCCTGGGAGTTTTGGTACAACCGGGGATATTCTTTTTATAAGGAGATGCCGAAGTGCCCTGCGGAAGAAAACGCAAACTGAGAAAGATTGCGACCCATAAACGTAAGAAGAAGCTGCGGAAAAATCGACATAAGAATAAGTAAATCGGGATGCCGGCGGGGTTAAAAGACCCTAAAGGGTGTCTTTATCAAGAGGGAATCTTCGGCCCTTTCGGGCCTTGATTGAGGAACAAGAGCCGTTTTTGAGAGTTAAGCCCGTTATGATCATAAAAGGCGGGTCTTTCAAAGGCGGCTTATTCTTTTTTTGCGGTAGAAAATTTAAGTCTTTAATGCAAGAAACCGAATCCCTGTTATCCCATATCCGCGGTCCTGAGGACGTAAAACGCTTAGGTTTGCCGGAATTGAACCGTCTTGCCGTTGAGCTTCGGGAGACCATTGTGTCTACCGTGAGCCGGAACGGGGGGCATCTGGCTTCAAATTTAGGGGTGGTGGAGCTTACCATCGCCCTGCACCGGGTTTTTAACTCTCCAAAAGATAAAATTGTCTGGGATGTGGGGCACCAGTGCTATGCCCATAAGCTCCTGACCGGCCGTTTTGACGCTTTCTCCGGCCTGCGGAGGATGGGGGGGCTTGCGGGCTTCCCCAAGGGTTCCGAAAGTCCCCACGATGCCTTTAATACCGGCAATGAGCCGCCCGCTCCCGGAATGAAGTTCTTCCTTGCGGAAGGCGGCGTCGCATACCGGGCAGGTATATTCTTTTTTGGAAAAAAAGGAAACCCTTAGTTCCTTTTTATCACCGCTCATGTTGCCTCCAGCACCACCATGGCGATGGCGTTATCCCGCTCATGGGTCAGGGAAATATGCATCCGGTCGGCTCCGCTCCGGCGCAGCGCATCCTGAGCGGTATTGAATACCTCTATGGCCGGCCGCCCGTTATGCTGATTTACCACCATGATATCCTTTAACTCGATCCCCGCAAGCCCCGTCCCCAGGGCTTTGCCAAAGGCTTCCTTGGCGGCAAAATGGGCCGCCAGGGACAAAACCGCCCCGCTCCCCTTGGCGCGCACCGCGGCAAGCTCATCGGCATGGAAATACCGCTCCAAAAGCCCCGGTATGCTCTGCCACCGTTCCAGCCTGAGCACATGGACCACATCAACCCCGATGCCGACAATCATTCATAGCTCCCCGTTGATAGGGTCGGCGCCCTTATCAAAGGTGACGGTCACGGAAACCTCAAAGGGGTCATGGCGTACCAGGTTCAACCCTTCGGGAAGGGTTACATTAAGGGGCAGCGGATAGGTTCCGGGGATTTCAATTGCGGAAGCATCCACACTGAGGAAAGAATCGGGGGGGCACAAAGGCGTCCAGTTCCTTCTGGCTGCCTTCGGCACGGATACTCCCCAGCTTGACATCCAGTTCTGCGGCAAACTGCGGGGCAAGGCCCTGAACAGTGATGGGTATGCCCATAAAGTTCCGCACCGAAACCCGGCTCTGAACAAAGCCCCGGAATTCGGTCCTCCCGTTTCCCCGGATCACCAGCAGGGGGTCCCGGTTGAGGATGTTCACCATCACGGAAAAGTCCGCGTTTCTGCCGTCAAGATCAATTTCTTCGGTATAGAGTTCCGTAATATTCGTCAGGAGCCGCAGGGGGCCGTCCACCGTCACCTGATTCGGGGTAAGGGTCTGGGATGCCAGATCGTAACCCTCTTCCACACTCCCCCGGAGGCTCGCGGTCAGGGGCAGATACTTGCTCATCCGGCGATCCAGTTCCAGGGAAATTTCCATGGGGTCCGCCGTTATTTCCAGGGGCTCCACCCCCAGGGCGGTGCCCTTCTTGCGGATCTGTACCGGTGTGTGGTACAGGCCTTCGGTTTCATAGTTCCGCAGATCAATATACGCTTCGATATCATCATCCAGAATGGGATAAATACTGTTGGCGTCCCCCCGCAGGCTCACCCGGATCATCCGGGTATAGGGGCTTGCGGGGATAAGACTTGCGTTATGCTCTACCCGCAGGGGCACCGAAAAAAAACGGGATTCCAGGGTGCTCATCCGGTGAAAGACAAAGAGGATTATCGCCAGGGCAATAGAAATCACCTTGACCAGCCAGTTCTCGGCGGCTTTGGCTATTATTTTTTGCGGGTTGAGCCAGGCCATCCTAGACTTCCTCCTTTACGGGCAAAGAAGGCTTCGCTTCCGGGGAAGGCGCCGGCATCGGCACCGGTGTCTCCAGGGAAATATCCGGCTGGGCAGCCTCCCGCCGCCCGCCCCGGTCAAGCAGTTCCTTGAGCTTCCGGGTTATCTCCAGGGGGGAAAGATCGTAGTAGAGTTTGGACTCGTATGCCAGGGAAATGGCCCCGGTCTCCTCGGAAACCACCAGGACCACCGCGTCTGACTGCTCCGACATCCCCAGGGCAGCCCGGTGCCGGGTACCAAAACTCTTGCGGATATCCTGCTGTTCCGAAAGGGGCAGGAAACACCCCGCGGCGGCTATCCTGCTGTTCTGTATGATCATGGCCCCGTCGTGGAGGGGGCCGTCAAATTCAAAAACCGCAACGATAAGGCTGGAAGATATGTCGGCGTTCAGCCGGGTACCCGTATCAATGATGTTTTTAACGGTGATCTTCCGGGGAAAAACCACCAGCATCCCCCGCTTCTGCTGGGAAAGAATTTCCGCCGCGGTGACCACGGCCTCGAGCTGGCCGATCCGGGGCTTGGTGTCCGGCCGGAAGAGGTCCCCCTGGCCCAGGCGGATAAAGATCTTCCGCAGCTCCGGCTGAAAAACGATGGCGATGGCGATAAAAAGCCCGGGGGCCAGCATGGTCAATAACCATTGGAGGGTGGTGAGTTTGAAGAGGAAGGCGATGCCGTAGATCAGAGCAAGAAAACCCGCCCCCTTTACCAGCTGCACCGCCTGGGTCTTAACCAAAAGATCGTAGGCTTTATAGAGCAGAAAGGCGAGGATCGCCACATCCAGGACCGGGCGGATGAGATCATAAAAATGAGAAAGCCGCTGAAACCACTCCACCTTCCGCTCTTATCCTTTCCGCGCCTGCGCTATGCCAAAAAGTACTTTTATCATATCGGCCGTTTCCCGCACATCATGGACCCGGACTATCCGCGCCCCCTTAAGGATACAAAAGGCATTGGAAGCCAGAGTTCCCGCAAGCCGGTCCGGCGCTTCCCTGCCGGTCAGTTCCCCGACAAAGGTTTTCCGGGAAAGCCCCACCAGTACAGGATAGCCGGAACCGCAAATCTCCGCAAGACGATTCATTATTGTGAGGTTATCCTCCAGTATCTTGCCGAAGCCTATCCCCGGATCGAGGATGATTTTGTCATGGGAGATGCCTCGGCGCTCCGCCCTCCGGGCGGCCTCAAGAAGATAAGCCCCAACTTCGGCAACAGCATCGGTGTAGCGGGGGTTCTGCTGCATGGTCCGGGGTTCTCCCTTCTTATGCATCAGCACCACCGCGGCCTTTTTCTCCGCGCAGAGGGGGCCCATTTCAGGATCATCCTCCAGGGCGGAAATATCGTTGATGATATCGGCACCTGCTTCCAGGCCGGCACGGGCCACCGCCGCCTTCCGGGTATCCACCGAGATCGCCGCAGGGGATCGCCGCCTGAATGCCTCGATCACGGGAATAAGCCGCTCCAGCTCCTCTTCGGCGGAAACATAGGCCGCCCCAGGCCGGGTAGATTCCCCCCCAAAGTCGATGATCGCCGCCCCGTCCTCAACCTGTTGCAGGGCCTTTTCAACCGCTTCCTCCGCGCGGGCCCGGCTGGGAGGGAAAAAAGAATCCCCATTACAGTTGACAATGCCCATGACCAGCGGGGGAACCGCCCGGAGAGCGGTCCCAAAATCAAGTTTCGCCCCGCTGGAGAGGTCCATGCGCCCCTGCGGGCCGCTTTCCGACAGGAAAGATTGAAAGGGCGCTGTCGCGCCCGGCGTCATTATACCGCTCACCGCAGCGCCTTGATCACCCCGGTGGCGATCCCTTCCCCGTCTAGGCCGTTTATATGGATCAGTTCCGCCCTGGTTCCCAGGGAAACAAAATGCTCGCTCACCGCCAGAACCAGCACCTTGCCGGCGCAGCCCCGCCTCAGGGCCAATTCCGCAGCGTATTCCCCAAAACCGCCTGAACGGATGCCCTCTTCAATAAAGACGGTCAGGGAATAGCGGTTCATAATATCCGCCAGATAGTCCTCATCAATGGGTTTGAGAAAACGGAGATTGTAAAGGTCCGCCCCTATGCCGCGGGCGGCAAGCTGTTCCGCCGCAGCACAGGCCTCCCTATAGAGCCCGCCGGTAAAGGCCAGACAAACCGGCGATTCGGCCAAGGCCGAATCGCTCGCGGTTGCACCCTTCGGTGCAACTGCACAGCCTGCGCCGGAAAGGCCCAAACCGCCGCGAATCCACACACCCCGGCCCTTTTCCAGTGCCTGGGAAAATTCAGGGATTTCGCCGGGGCAGAGGCCCTTGGGATAGCGGATTGCTATCGGACCAAGGTCCAAATCGGGCCCCTGTTCCAAAGCCCAGTTCAGCATGAGCCTCAGTTCCGATTCCCCGGCGGGGGCAAGGATGGTCATGTTTGGGACCGGCCGGAACAGGGCAATGTCAAAAAGTCCCTGATGGGTTTCCCCGTCATCCCCCACAAAGCCCGCGCGGTCCAGGGCCAAAATGACCGGCAGGTTCTGGAGGCTTACATCGTGGATGATCTGATCGATGCTCCGCTGGATAAAGGTTGAATAGATGGCCGCCGCGGGCTTGAACCCCTGGGCGGCGAGCCCTGCCGCAAAAATAAGGGCGTGTTCCTCGGCAATTCCTACATCAAAAAACCGTGCGGGAAGGGCTTTTTTGAAAGGGCTAAGCCCGGTCCCCTTTTCCATGGCCGCAGTAATGGCCGCCACCCTTGCGTCCCCCTGCGCCGCCTCAAGGATCGCGGCGCCAAAGGCTTCGGTAAAGGTCGGCCGGAGAATCTCCGTTGAATGTTCCGCGGAGACCGCGGCCGGCGGCTGCCTTGCATTAAGCCCCCCGGCGACAGAAAAAGAACCTACCCCATGGTAACTTCCGGGATCATCCTCAGCATAGCCGTAGCCCTTGCCTTTCCGGGTGATCACGTGGATCACCACCGGCCGGCCCAGCTTCCGCACATCCTCAAATACCCGGATCAGGGCGGGGATGTTATGCCCGTCGATGGGCCCCACGTACTCAAAACCCAGATCCACAAAAAAGTTATCGGTATAAAAAACCGCCTTCACCGCCCGCTTCATTCTGACCACCAAATCGAAGAAGACATCCCCAATAAAGGGCAGTTTTTTCGCCATGGCGTCGAAGGTTCGGCGGAATTTCTGGTACCGGGCCTTCATGGAAAGTCGGCTCAAATATTTTGAAAGCCCCCCCACATTGGCGCCGATGGACATCTTGTTATCGTTGAGGATCACCACCAGGGGAAGCCCCAGCTGCCCCGCGTGGGAAAGGCCCTCGTAGG
>BOBW01000091.1 GCA_026002595.1 Spirochaetia bacterium
GTATCCGAAGTTATTTATCGACCTGTGCCAAGCATACTGTTTCTGCTGCTGACGCTTTGACCATTCTGTTCGATGGCAAGTTGCCTGGTTTCGTCGGAAATGTTGCTTTAAAGGGCTGAATGGTTACTATATTTTATTATAACATTAGACACATACCCTTTTAATGTTCCACGCCATCTTGTCCCTATAGGGTATTCAACTTGTGTTACTTGTATAACTTCAGCTCTTTCTTTTTTCCAAGAAATTGTTAAAATATTTAAACCTTCCATTAATAATATTATTATACTAATGATTATTGGCAAAAATAATCGTATAATTATATTCTTCCACTTTCCTTTCATAATTCCTTAATTTCCCCTATTATTTATATTTTATAATATTTTCCACAAAACGTCAAGGACAAATTGCGCATAACGTGAAAGGTTTGCGACGTTTTTGTGGCCCGAATAAGGGCTTGCGTAGCAAGACCAGGGCCACAAAAATGTGGGTGGAGTGAGGCGTGGGAGCCTTTAGGCGACCTAGCCGAACGGAACCCGGAGGGGCTTTAGCCCCGAACCGCAAACCGTATGTTATGTGATGCGCCCCACCTGCTACGAAGCCGCTCGCCAAGGACGGCGAGCGGTGTTTTTATATTTTATCAGACCAAATCAATTCAAATCTAACAACATATATATCATCTGGAATAATATATTCATATGAAAAACCATATTCCCCTTCTTTTAGTTCTTTATCCTTAACTAATCGTATTCGATATTCAATATATATTTCTCTACTACCGTATGGTATTTTATAATAATCCGGGAAATACCGAAATTTATTATTTCTAGTGTAATAATCATACACTAATCCTTTTTCGTCCATTCCCCAATACATTGGTAAATAATATATTACTTCTGCCTCATCGACAATATCTTGATCCAAATATGCCATCGCTTCATTTGCCGACAAATCAAACCATGTATGTTTTTTGACTTTAATTAGTTTATTATCAACCAGTATTCTGTTAATTATCAATCCTGTTCGAGAATGATTAACTATTTTCGGTGTTCCGGCGGGTTTTTTATACGGTAAATGTAATTCTAAACCTTGTGTAACTTCAATTTTCCCTAAATCAACATATTCATCGGGAGGCTCCTTGTTTCCGTTAGCATATATAAAAGAGACATTTAGTAAAATATAAAGTAACCATATTGCTTTATTCATTTCTGTAAACTCCTTCCATCAAAAAATATTATACCATGTTTCATTCTTTATTCAAGCCCTCCCCGCCGAACACGGATGTTCGGCGGTCTTTTTGATATGTTCTGGTGGGGCGTTTCACATAACGTGAAAGCTATACGACGTTTTTGCGGTTGCGATAAAGGAAACCGCAGGTTTCCAGCAACTGCAAAAATGTGCCGGAGAAAAAACGCACAAAGGGCGAAGCCCGACTGCGTTTTTTCGTAGGCCAAGCCGCTACTGCGGCGCAGCGTATAGCGTATGTTATGTGCCGTTTTTTTGCTACAATTTTATGTTATTGCATATTTATAATTTACTATTATTCCATCTTTAACAAAAAATGATTTTATATATTTTGTTGTTTTCGATTGTCCTGCATACATACCCTTATATCTATATCCCGCATAATTTCTTATAGAATCTTTATATTCAAGCACTGTCATTGTTTTATCTGATGGAAACTTATATGTTTTTGTAGGTGCTCCCCATTGGATAATTAAATCGTTGGAAGAATGTCCAACCCATCGCGCCATATCCGCACAAACAACTTTATAAAAAAACTTTGATTGTTTTGATGAATATTTAGCGAAAAATGGTATTGAACAAAATGTTATGATCATACCAAAAATAAGCTTACCCGGAGTCCAATTTCCAGTAGCAACTGAACATAAATATAAAAAACCTCCAACCACCAAGCCTATACCTATGATAAGAAATATTTTTGATGGAGGGGTTAAATAACCTGTATTCACAGTATTATTTATTGGAGAAGATTGTTCATGGTTTGTTTGAGAAGGAATTGAATTTATCATCACTTGCCGCGATGATACGATGTTATTCCTGTCTTTTATTAGGGTCGTTATCTTATTCACAATATCAACCACGTTTTCACCCTGTTTTAAACCTTCTAAAAGAGTCGAAATAGTTATATCTCTTAAATCATATCTTGAATGCAATACTGTCATTGATGCATAAAATATTAAATTCATTATCTTTACAAATAATATTTCTGTAAATTTTTTTCCAGGCGAAATATGAAAGGACTTCCCTGCAAAAACGAGATTGTTTTCTGTAGCAAATCTCCATGTATCCTGATTATTAATATCAAATATTTTTTTGTCATTTTCTGGCAGTTGTTTGGCAATTTCAAATATTGACCACGAGAAACTTATATCGTTATCAATTCCCATATTGACTAACAACAGAGCATTATTTGCACTTAAACCAGCAGAAAGTAAATCAATAATCAATGTTATTATGTTTGATAATCCTGTATCAGCTATTTTTTCGTCAGAAGAAACCTGCCGTAATGCACTAATTATTTGTCCAATGAACGCTGTAAATTCTTTTTCTGCTATATTTCCACCAGTTTCTTCATTGAAGAAAGTATTATCTTTCCATACAAATTCTCTTTTATCAGATGCTTCTACCCATGAGTCAATGTCAGTAATATCAAAACCTTTCATACATTTCTCCTTTTCTAATAACTATTATCATCATTAATTTTACTTTTGTCAATAGGTTTTTATAAAAAAAATCAAAAAAATGGCACATAACGTGAAAGCTATACGACGTTTTTGCGGTTGCTGGAAACCGTAGGTTTCCAGCAACCGCAAAAATGTGCCGGAGAAAAAACGCACAAAGGGCGCAGCCCGACTGCGTTTTTTCGTAGGCCAAGCCGCTACTGCGGCGCAGCGTATAGCGTATGTTATGCGAAGTTGGGCGTACTCCATTTTATTTTTATATTATTTAGTACGTATTAATAATTTCTATTATTTTATTAATTTCTTCATTTTCAGTTTGTGTTTCTACAATTTTATCTTTTACATAATTATTAATTCTATCTAAGGCATATTTTGGTATAAAATTATGTGAAACATCTTTTATCCAGATTAAATTTTCAGGTGTATTATTATTTCCATCATTTGATAAATGATGTACCTGCCAACTACTTGAATCCTCAAAAGAACATTCGCACCATACTTCCGCAACAAATCTATAGACGGGATAATATATTTTTTTTGTTTTTATATAAAACCACCCTTCCTTTTCTTCAACCTGTGGTTCAATAGAATTATTTATTTTTATTCTTCCGTAATTACTTATTTCTATATTGTAATTTTTAAATTCTTCACTTTCCAGAAAAGGTCTAAAATTAACATATGCATATTTTATATTTTTTGGATATTTTCTAAATATTTCTCCAGGTAAATTTTGTTTACAGGTTATTTTATACATAAATCTTTTTATTTTATGAAGTATTTCAGCATCACCTTTTGATATTATTAGTTTCTTTAGTTCATCTAAAGAGTATATTACATTATGACTTATAAAGTCTTCCATTTTATCCTCCAATTCCTATCCTATTTTATTTCAAAAAGTTTGTCAACCATAAGGTTAGCCCAATTTCGCATAACGTGAAAGGTTTGCGACGTTTTGCCAGCCCGAATAAGGGCTTTGCGAAGCAAAGACCAGGGCTGGCAAAATGTGGGTGGAGTGAGCCGTGGGAAGGAGCGTAGCGACTGACCTAGGCGAACGGAACCCGGAGGGGCTTTAGCCCCGAACCGCAAACCGTATGTTATGCGAAGTGCCCCCGCCTTTAATTCAGCTATTGATTAAAATTTATAACCAACGGCTAATTTTACTTCTGCACCATGACTAAATGTATTTAGCGTTACAGAATTTGCCCCATCACTTTTGTATGATTTTTCATACCGCTTGTTGTTCCAAATTTGTGCGTTACTTAGAAGCCCCAAATTATAAACAGCCTCGCCTCTGATATATAATTTCGGTATTATCTCATAATCAACTCCAAAACCAAGTTTGAAACCAAATTGGTTATAGTCAAAAAGTTCAGGCCATTTATCTTCATCTGATTTTCCAACATCCCACTCAGACTTATAATCTGAATTTGATTTTGTTACCATTTTTTGTGTAGTGCTGTCAAATGTTGCAAAGCGTGCATCAAGACATATGCTATATGAAATTCCGAAAAGAGGGAACAGTTTACCTTTGCTTCCTAAATCAAATGGATATTTTCCTATAAGACCAATGGTTAAATTGGTTGATTCCCCTGAATATCCATAATTTATCGGAAAATCATCATAAAAAAGCACACCTAAATCAAGTTCCGCATATTTTGCGTCAAAAAAGCCAAATACCCCTATTCCATTAGTAGCGTGGTTTTCTTTCCACTCTTTTGTTACTGAACCGGTTGAGGTTTCCGTTTTAGTTGATACCAAAAAATTATGGTCAACAAACCCAATCCCTGCACTAAAAAAGTTACTTGGGGTTTGCGCAAATAACGCCCCCGATATAATCGCTAAAAGCATTAAAGCAAACATTGTTTTCTTCATTTTTCTTCCTCCATATAATATAATTTACCACCAACATTACAATAACGTCAAGGGGGCATTTCGCATAACGTGAAAGCTATACGACGTTTTTGTGCCCCGAATAAGGAAACCGAAGGTTTCCAGGGGCACAAAAATGTACCGGAGAAAAACCCCACAAAGGCGCTACTGCGCCGACTGGGGTTTTTCGTAGGTCAAGCCGCTACTGCGGCGCAGCGTATAGCGTATGTTATGTGCAGTTTTGGCTGCTTTATATTTTCTTATCCACATTGTAAAATCATCCAAGTATCTTCAAAATTTAATTTTGCCAGATCATCTTTTTTTATCCAAAAATACAACATTCCACCATCTCCCCACATCATATCTACATCATCATCAGTACCTATTTGCAACAAGAGAATCCAATCGGACTTGTTTTTTTCAAGTTCCTTACTTCTTGGATCGTCGTATACGCTGCTATCACCCAAATACAAACCATTAGAAACCAATTGGCACTCTAATTCCATATCGGGACTTTGTATTGCACAGGCAATTCCGGCTATTTGGTGTTCAGGCTCGCAACAATAAACCGAGCTTGTAAAATCCATGTACAAGTCTTCTTGTTCATCCGTTAAATTTTTTGACTTAATCATTTCATCTTCCCACGACGGATATGTTTTTATTATTTTTTGAATCAATCTTTTTTCTTCATATCTATAATCATTTTCAAGATCTGTGGGATAAGGTATTGTTATAAGATTATCATGTTCACGTTCAAAAATTATTTTCCAACTCCCTTTATCTTTAGGATCAAATCCCCATGTGGATTGTTTTTTATCATAAAAGATATATAATAACCCTTCTTGGGGAAATAATTTTATCTGGGATAATAATGTTATCTCAGATAATTTTATCTGCATGATAAATGCCAATGATTGATTATTCCATTTCGGCCATTTAAAATTTTTATTTGCAAAAGGTTGCCCTCCAATTTTAGTAAAAACACTCCGTTGCGTTTTTACTAAATGAATAGAATCCATTGAAAGTGGTCTTATCAGTTCTTCTAAATCCCTGTACAATGGTTTCTTTAGTTCTTGTAATTCATTGTCAAATAATTTCATCAGTTCTTCTATGTTTTTGTTCATCTATTTATTCCTCCAGAAAATTCTTTATAATTATTGTATACAATTATTTCTATACTGTCAATATCTTTTTTATCTTTTTATATGACTTTTCAACCAATTTCAGCCAAAATTGCACATAACGTGAAAGGTTTGCGACGTTTTGGCGGCCCGAATAAGGGCTTGCGAAGCAAGACCAGGGCCGCCAAAATGTGGGTGAAGTGAGCCGTGGGAAGGAGCGTAGCGACTGACCTAGGCGAACGGAACCCGGAGGGGCTTTAGCCCCGAACCGCAAACCGTATGTTAGGCGCAGTAATTTTTGCTCCATTATTCATTTTTATGACTATTAAGTTGACTCCCTGTTCTCCTGTATGATATAATTATGAAACAGGGGGAAAGTGATGGCACAACAAGCAGAAATGACGTTATTACAATTCCAGGAGCGCTTTAAAGATGATTCGGACTAAAGTCCGCGGTATGCCGGGAACATTTATTCCACATACGATGGCCTGAGGGATTTCAGTGTCCGCATTGTGGACATACGGAGTACTATAACCATACCCGTCGGCATCTGTATACGTGTAAGAAATGCGGCTATCAAGCATCAGTGATGGCCGGGACGGTGATGCATAGAAGTCATA
>BOBW01000092.1 GCA_026002595.1 Spirochaetia bacterium
CCTTCCTGTTTCCGCTGCCGCCGGACACTTCCCTTATGGACGATGGTTCCGTTGGATTTCTTTTCCAGCAGTTCCTTATCACAGAAGGAAACCAGTTCCCCCAATGTGGGTTCTTTACCGGAAAGGGCGTTTTCCATGATACATTTCCGGGCAATGTTTTCAATCTGCCCCCCGGAAAAGTCGAAGCTTTTTGACAGGGTTTCCGCATCAGCGGGGGACAGTCCGGGGATCATGGTTTGCCAGATTGAAAAACGGCCGGCCTGATTCGGTTTGTCAAACTCGATCTTGAAAAGGAAACGCCGTTCAAAGGCCTTATCCAGGTTTGATACCATGTTGGTGGTGGCGATCAGGATACCTGTGAAGTTTTCCATTTCCTCAAGGAGGATATTCTGCATGACATTCCACATTTGCTGTACCGTAGGATTTGCCTGCCCAAGCTGCATCCGTTTGGTGAACAAGGCGTCGGCCTCATTAAAGAGCAGAATAGGCGCCGTTTTACGGCTTTTTACCACGGCCCGGTACCGGTCAAACTGCTGCTTGATGTTCTTCTCGCTTTCACCCACAAAGGAACCGATAATAGCCGGGACATCAACCTTCATGATATCACGTCCGGTTTTACGGGCAAGCTGAAAAGCGGTTTCGGTTTTGCCGGTTCCGGGGCCGCCGGAAAAAAGGCAGGCAAAGCCGGTCCGCATCCCGCTGTCGGCAAGCCGTTTACAGACCCGCCGGTAATTGTCTCCCTTGAGCAGCTCCGCAAGCTTGTCAATCTGTTCCGCCTCGGCGGCATTGTAAAACAGGACCCGCTGCTTAATGGTCTTGTGTCCGGTTAAACCAGTTTCGTCCCGCATCTCCTTCGGCTTTCTTTTTTGCCTAATCACTAATTCACCAATCAGATCTTTTTTTGTTTTTTCGGTAAGGGCGAAAGTTACACTATACTCGGATGCCGGGTATTCATCTTCATCCACAATAGTCTTTGCGATCAATTTCCGTTTGAGCAATTCATGGGTGTCATCAAGAAAAGCCCGTGTCATCTTCCTGGCTGCGGAAGCATCATCAGGTATAGATTCCATGGTTCCCCGATGGATACCATTATTAAAGTAAAGGGCGGACATAAAACAAAAGTACATAAGCAGGATCATGCTTTCATCGGACAGGCCGTAGGCGGTGAGCTTTTGGCAAAACGGCAGATCAAGATTGAGTTTAATCAGATCCTTTAACTCCCCGGCAAGGGCGGCATAGCTTATCTCCCCTCCGGTACGCTGATCAAAAAGGGCGCCGGTAATTTCCAGAAATTCGGTAAGCGGGATATTCCGGTGTTCGGCGGGTTTGTAATGCTCCCCCTTGTTAAGGGCCTCCATAAGTTCCATCGGCACCCGGTAAAAAGTGTTTTCATCATATTGGCGGCTGCGGATAAGTTTCTTGTCCTCCAGTACCTGAATATCATCCTGGTATTGAAGAAATTCAAATCTGGTGCAATTGACGCTTCCCGCCATAACTCCGATTGAGATTGAACTGTCATCAAAATGATCCAGAAATCCGGCGAGCAGCGCCGCCTGGACCGGGCTGATACCGAATTCTTTTTCGAATGGTCTCAGGTTTGTCTTGATGTTTTCCAGGGTGTCATCATAGATCCCGTTTTCGCGGATACTGTCCACAACTTTGGAAATATGCCTGAGCAGGTAAATCTTCCTGCTGGTCCCGCCTGCGCGTTTGTCTAATTTTTCAGGGCTGCGGGCGCCTTCCG
The DNA here is from genome assembly GCA_026002595.1 of Spirochaetia bacterium. Taxonomy (GTDB): domain Bacteria; phylum Spirochaetota; class Spirochaetia; order Treponematales; family Breznakiellaceae; genus BNUT01. The sequence goes on from BOBW01000092.1 coordinate 1,745, forward strand.
GCGGCAGCTCCGCCGGAAGTTCCGGTTCAGTTTGCGTTGAGGCGCTCAGGTTCTGGGTTAGTTCGGGCATGGGGACTCCTTCTGTTATGGGGTATAGGAAATATGGGATATATTTGGGGAAAGTCAAGGCTGGGGGAGCAAAATAATTTGGCGGAAAAGATGCTTTTTGACCTTGCAAAATGGAGTTTATGTACCATATTGGATGGGAGAATAGCTGATCTTTAGCAACGCTTCTTATGTCATATTATTATACTTCCAATAAAAAATCGCTTACATAGCTATTTTTTATATTGACTAAGGAAAAGCAGTAGTATAAAATAGGTTTTGTTGAAGGGCTGGTATGTGTCTATAAATCCCGGTCACCGCAGGCTGGCGGTAAAAAGATTGATTCGTCAATGGGGAGACGAATGCAATGCACAGACAGAATTTTTCGGTTATAGCACTTGCCTGTTGGGCAGGGGTATGAAATGGAGGAGAATCTATAATGGTCAAGAAAATGTTTTTTCTTTTTAAGTTTTTTAAATGGGTAGGGGAGAAGTTAAAAGGCATTTTGGCCTCTTTTATAAATTTTCTTGTTAAAATTGGATTATCTTTAACAGTTGTCATAGGTGTCGGCGTTGTTTTAGCGACATTATTTTTATCGTTCCAACTAGCAGTCAAAGTTTTTCCGGCCGCTCCAAACCTAATCGCATCGGCAGGCGGATGTGTTGGGGTATTACTTATTATGTTAGTTTATTCGGAGGAAAAAGCTAAGAGAAAAGTTGGAGAGGCGCTGATGGGAAAGCGCCTCGAAGATACGGAACGTGAATTAAAAGAAGTAAAAAAGGACAGGGAAAAATTAAAGAAAGAATTTGAAAAACAAAAAAATAACATGCTAATGTATGCCGGCATAAAATTACTAAACCCAATTAAACAAATAGCCTTATTGGAAATCGCAGTAAACCTTAACAAACCAAGGAGGGAAACTTTAAAAACGGGGAGGTCATTTGAAACTGGGGTGATGATAAAAAAAGTAGTTAAAGAACAGGAAGAGTATAAGAGTGAGCTGATAGTGGAACATACAGAAAAGCTGGGAATAGATTTAGAAAAAATGTATGTTGAATTGCAAGAAGAGTCTATTATTGTATCAGGAGTCGAATGTATCCGTATTGGTACGACTAACATAAAAACGAAATGGCAACAAAATGAAATACGACGACAGACAATAATAAAAGATAGAAAAGGAAATATTGTCGATAGAGGTGCGAAAGAAATCATTGAGGGGCATGAGAAATTGGGAATTCAAATGAAAGAAGATATTAGGGTATTGGAAGAAGAGATTTATAATAAATCTAAAGTACAGCCCGGATTGAAAAAAATCATTGAAAATATCGGGAGAATGTATATAAAAGAACTGCTTATTCCAATGGCGGCGGGGAGAAGAATAGATTTTAAGGAAGTTGGTAATAAAACAAACCAAACGCCATTACTTGATTTCATTCAGGATCCCTTGGCGGATTAAAAAATGGCTTTAATTGCTCAATATGCTATTACCATCACGGGGGATATATTATGCCTTTTTTGAAAACAATAAATGAATTTTCCCGTAATGTTCAAGGCTTGGCCGGTGCGTTAATAATGATCCTTTGCATTGCCGGAATACTCGCCTTAGCCATCTTTATGATAGTTAAAAAAATCAATAAACCCATTGCTGTTATAGCAACAGCATTGGGAAGTTGTATTTTAATGATGCCAATAATGTGGGGATTGAACAACTTAGTTGAATCTAAAGTCGGAACAATAGAAACAACACTAATTAAAAGAAATCAGATTAGGGAACAAGAACGAAAGATTAATGAATTAGAAAATCAAATAAGGCAAATCGAAAGTACGGGGTTCAATCTACAGGAATTCCAAAAAATACTTGAATTAGGGCTAATAGAAACAAGTCTACGACAAACAGTATTAGATAAAAAAGTTTTCGATACAACTCACCGGGGATTCATTGGAATAGATGTGAATTATGATTGGGAATATTTGGGTGTAATGACAAATAGCCTTACCGCAAAATTTGGCGTTGATTTAAAAAAGATTAAGTTATATAATTCAACTGATAGTTCAGATACAATTATGATATATGGAATACAGGCAAAATTTCTTGGTACTTCAGAATATGAAAGCAATGTAGAAGTAAGTGAGGTGCGCAAACTCATTTTAAATGGAAATAGTGTAATTACTAATATTCAAATTGATAACTCCAAGCCAGCAAAAGATGCTTTACGGACACAGGAAAATTTAATGGAATCAACTTACAGGCGTAGGCTTAACCAAGGATTAGAAACGGATTTTATGGATGAGACTGTTGAAAAATTAGCCGAAAATTTTATAAAAATGATTTTGGCGCCATTAAATAAAAAAATTATTTTTTCTAATATAGAAAATCCTGATGCGCTTGATTTGTCAAGTTTCCTTGAGCAAGTTAAGGCAGAAAAAAGCATGGAATTGGAAATCTTAAAGACTGATTAAGTTTTCCAGAGCCTGCCATAAATACCTCCTGTATGAATATGGGACATTTCTTGAAAAGTCAAGGTTCTTCCCTCACCCGCTTTTACCGTGATTTGGCAAACAGCTTGCGCCCGGCATCAGCCAGGGTCTCACTTTCACGGCAGACCGCTATCACCGCCGCAAGCTGAGCGCGGTCAAATTTATCATAGTTTTCAAATATCACCTGAACCTTCCCCGGCAGATCCGTCAATTTACAGGTCAATACCACGCACCCATGGCTTCACTCCGCCGAATTAAATAATCTCCTTACACTATATAAAATATGACTCCCCATTTTAACCGTCAATGGGTCGAATGTCCTGAGCAACTCCGGGTCATCCCCAAGCAGCGTTTTAGCCGCCCATTGCAGGGCTCTCTTTTCACTGTCAAAACCCCTTGTGATTTTTTTATCCGCCTCGTTGTAAAATTCCCTAAGGCCTGAAAAAAAACAATCGGCAAAATAGTACCGGTATCTGGTCCCCCTGGCCGTATCAATTGGTATCTTGCAGATGTTAAAGCTGTGCAGTGTCTGACATGACATCCATTGCGCTATCGACCGTAAACCATATCCGCATATCCAATAGGATGTATATTGAATTCTGGCTCTTGTAAGCTTTTCTGCCAAGTATTTACAGGCGTCATAGCAAACACCGACAAGCCTTTTCGCCTCGTTTTGTTCCTGAACGGTCAGATCCTTTGCCCGATACAAGGGATCAAAAGTCCAGTCAAATTTATCAAGAAATTTATTCAGGATGGAAACAAGTTTTTTATACTGTTTATTACTCATATCAGGTTCTGCCATAAATACCTCCTGTATGAATATGGGACATTTTTTTGAAAAGTCAAGTTTCTTCCCGCACCCCCTCCCAATCCAGCCCAAACCGCGCCAGATATTTCTTCAGCCTGTCCGAATCATTATGGCTCACCCGCCTCTGCCGTGATTTGGCAAAGAGCTTGCGCCCGGCATCAGCCAGGGTCTCACTTTCGCGGCAGACCGCTATCACCGCCACAAGCTGGGCGCGGTCAAATTCATCACAGTTTTCAAATATCTTTTTAATATTTTCCGGAATATTGGCAGGGTCAGGGGAAAAGCGGCTCGAACTTTCTTGCGGAAAACCGGGCTCGGCGGAATATTCCGGCGATGTATCCACCGATGCGCGGGCGCCGTTAAAATCAGGCTCATCCTCATCACCGGCAATACTATCCCACCAGGAAATAATCTTCACTATTTCATTTTGAACTATATCGGATGAGATCGTATTTCCATCGGCGTTAAAACACATCCGTTTTATGGACTGGCCCAGGGTGCGGAAATTTCCCTTCCAGGAACTTCCCGGGGATTGGGTAAATTCAAGGTATTGTTCCAGGGACTCCACGAAAAATTCAATTTTTAGTCCGGTTTTTTTTTCGTATTTCTTAAGTTCATACTGGATATTGGGGAGTATATCCAGGGGCCGGTCATTAAGGGAGGGCAGCGCAAAAGTCCAGAGACCGATTTGGGAAAACAGGGATGGGCTGAATTGTCCCCAGGATGAAAGCTGTCCCAGGTTTTTGCCGGTTGCGCAGACCAGTTGGAAGGCGCTGTTTATTTCCGGGCCGTACCCGCTTTGCCGGAACCCGCCGGTTTCGAGGACCCGGAGCAGTATCCTCTGGGCATATTCTTCAAGGCGGTCGATATCGTCAAGAAAGAGCATACCCTGATCCGCTTCCCGGAGGGCATTGCAAAAGTCCGTATCCCCATTGTGCAGGATGGCGCAGTCCACCTCGACAAAGGGGCCGGACAGGATGCCCCGGCGCTTCTTTAGATCGTAGATACGGCGGGCAAGCAGGGTTTTACCTGTGCCTGAATCCCCTGAAAGCAGCACCGGGTCCGTACTGCGGAGACAGGTGTCCCGGAGGCTGTCCATAAGCCGGTTATAGGGCTCATCCTGGGTCTCGATGTCCATTTTTAAAAAATCATTGTCATCCGCTGTTTCCATCATATATATTATT
>BOBW01000093.1 GCA_026002595.1 Spirochaetia bacterium
ATGCCGAAAATAATTGTCCCCAGCACCAGGATCGCGCCGGGAATAAATCCCCCCAAAAAGAGGTGGATCGGGTTGGTCCGGGTGGTGGCCCCCACGAGGAATATGGCAAGGCTCGGGGGAAAGAGGAGGCCGATACTGCCTGAGGCCGTCAAGAGCCCGATGGAAAATTTCGGCGGATACCCGCCCTTCTCCGAAAGGATTGTGTAGAGGATGCCCCCCAGGGCAAGGATCGTTACCCCGGAAGCGCCGGTAAAGGAGGTGAAAAAGGCGCAGATGATCACCGTGGCGATGATCAGGCCCCCGGGCAGCCAGCCGAAGACGCTTTGGAAGGTATGCACCAGCCGTTCTCCCGCCCGGCTTTCCGACAGGATGAAGCCCGACAGGGTGAAAAGGGGGATGGCAACCATGTTGTTTTGGGTCAGGGCGGTATAGACCTGGTTTGAAATGACGTCAATTTCCCCTCCTGCCCCCTGGATCAGGATGAGCGCCAGGCCGCCGATGACCACAAACAGGGGCGTCCCCGCCAATGCCGCAAGGATCAACAGGATGAAGGCCGGCGTCCCCAAGGCAAAAGCCAGATTCGCAAAGCCCTCATTTATGGCATAGGCAAAATTCGGGAGATCGAAGCCCCAGAAAAGCTTGAAAATCACCGGCAGGGAACAGAGGGTCCCCAGGATCACCGCCAAAACCGGGAGGAGCCGCAGCGCGCCCTTTACCGGCGTCAGCCGGGCAAAACGGAAGACCATCACCCCGTAGCCTATGGGCATCACCAGGGCAAATACCTGATCCGGGATAAACCCGATGATCTGGGCGGGGGAAAGCCCGATCTTGATCAACGAAGCGGAACACCAGGCAAAGATGGTTACCATGAATGCGGACAAAAGGCCGGAAGAAACGGCAAGCAGGTTCTTGATTTTATCATTATGAAGGTACTGGGACAGACCTATGGAAAGATGTTCCCTGTTTTTTGTGGTACTCATCCCGGAAAACAGGCCCAAAACCAGGAGCAGATGGGAGATAAGCCCCGGTGAAGAAGGCACCCGTGAATTGAAGAACACCCGCATCACCGCTTCGGCGGCGGGCAAAAGGGCAAGGCAAATCAGGGAGAAATAACAGAGAATTTGCTCAACGGACCAAGCCAGGTCCGTCCAGGTTCTGGTTTGTTGTTTTTGCATTATTGGCCCGCCCGGCGGGCGGCCCTGTGGGCCTGAAGAAGGGCGTCAATCCGGCTGTACATGGCCTGGTTAAGGGGGGTGCCCATAAGGGAAGGGCCGACACGTTTTCCATCGTCAAACCAGAGCTGTTCCTGGGCCGGGCTAAGCTCATTGATCACCAGCCCGTAATCCCGCATGGTCCCAATGACCTCAGCCTCAAGCTCCTGAACGGAAGCGTCCAGGCCCCGCTCTATTTCCCTGGCGCTTTGAATCAGGGCCGGCTTATACTTTTCCGGGATGGACCGCCAGGCGGCCCCATTCATGACAATAGCCCCCATAAAGGGCGCCACGTTGAGGCTCGCCATGTTCTTTGCCACCCCGAAAGTTTGCAGACCCCCCGCAATGACCGGGCTCTGGTATACCGCGTCTATCATCCCGCCGTTGAGGTAGACCAGGATCTGATTTATGTTGATCGGAACCATCTGATAACCCATGGCCTTAAAGGCGTCCGTCAGGGCCGGTTCATTCTCATCGGTTCCCAGTTTTTGGCGTTTAAGGTCATCGGGGACAAAAATCGGGGCCTTGGAGAAAAATTTAATCCAGCCCACCTTCGACCAGGCCAGGGTATAAAAGCCCTTGCCGTTGATCTGGTCTTCCAGTTCCGGCTTCAATTCGTTCAATATCAGATCCAGTTCCGCGTTATCCCTGATAAGGAAGGGGGTGCTTACCGTCATAATTCCCGGAGTAATGGAATTGAGCCCCAGGGTGCTTAGCATAGCCGCCTGGATTTGGTTCATCTTGAGCTTGCGGAGCACATCGGACTCGCTCCCCGCAACACCGTTGTGGTATATCTTCAGGTCCACTTCGCCGTTGGTGGCCGCCGCCCATTCCGCCGCCATCTTGTTCATAGCCTCTCCCCAGGGGGTATTCTCGGGAACCATGGACGCCAGTTTGATGGTGATTGTTCGGGAAGGGGCAGGGGCGGCTTCGCCCTGGGAACCCGCGAACGCAGGACCGGCTATACAAAGAAAAATAAGGCAGAATGCGGTGAAAAACAAAGTTATCCTCATCTAAAAAATAATAACTTTTTGCCGATCCCCTGTCAATGTATGATTATTTGTCTTGACATTTTCCCCTGCCTTGTTATACTGAAACGCACATTCACAGGGGCGCTGGATAGTTCCGGCTGAGAGTAAGCGGCTTGACGCTTTAAACCCTTAAACCTGATCCGGGTAATGCCGGCGTAGGAAGTTTGTTTATGCTTTTGCCTAAACCTGACGCCTTCGCGGATTTTCCGGGAAGGCGTTTTTTTTGGAGGAAAGCAATGAATACGCATCCGATGAACACAGTGGGGAGGTTCCCCTCATGAAGAAGCGCACCATGTTCCTGCTCTGGGTTGGGGCGGCAATCTCAATCTCGGAAATTTACACCGGCGGGACCCTGGCGTCCCTGGGCTACGGCCGGGGTATCGCGGCGATCCTTATCGGCCATTTGATTGGCACGGCACTGCTTGCCCTTGGGGGCTATATCTCCTTTACCCGGAAGGAGAACGCCATGGACAGCGTTGCCTTTTCCCTGGGCAGGGGAGGGGGCAAGCTGGTGGCGGTCTTTAACGTGGTGCAGCTCATCGGCTGGACCATCATCATGGTGGTGCAGGCGGGCGCTGCCGCCGTGGGGGCCCTGCCGGAAATTCCCTTTCAGTGGGCGGCTCTGCTCCTGTCGGTCCTGGTATTGGTGTGGGCCCTCATCATGGGGAGCCCCGCGGCGCGGCTCAATGAAATCGTGGTCATCCTTTTGTCCATTCTCTGCGCGGTTCTTTTTGTTGAGGCCCGGGGGAACGGCGCTTCCCCCTTTGTTGGCCTTGGCGACAACATGAGCATGACACTGGGGATAGAGCTTTCCATTGCCATGCCGGTCTCCTGGCTGCCCCTGGCCGGGGATTATGCCTGCAGGGCGGAAAGCAAAACCGGCGCCGCGGCCATGCCCTTTGCGGGGTACTTTATCGGGAGCGTGCTCATGTACTGCTTCGGCCTTTTTATCGGCATCAGTACCGGTGGTGATATTTTCACCTTTATCGCGGGAAGCAGGCTGCGGTTCCTGGCCTGCGCAGTGGTACTGTTTTCCACTTTGACCACCGCCTTCCTCGATCTTTATTCCGCGGCGGTTTCTTCCAGGCAGCTTGTCAAAACAAAAAATGAAAGGATACCGATTCTGGCGATCGGCCTCTTTACGATCCTCGCAGCGGTACTGTTCCCCATAAGCAGATACGAAGAAATTCTTATCAATTTTTTAAGCGCCATCGGCATGGTATTTGTGCCGGTCTACTCGGTGCTGTTTCTGGAATTCTTTTTCAAACAAGGCCGCCGGGAAAAGACCTTTCAGCTTTATGCGCTGCTGACCATTTTTATTGGCATGGCAGGTTACCGGCTTTTCACCCAATATGAAATCTGGATTCCCACGGTGATGAGCATTCTTTTGGTGGGCGTTTTTTATGTGCCGTTCTTGCTTGTCCGTTCCGCAAAAAAAGTATAGGGTGAAAAGGTGGTACAGATAAACCGCGTTAACCCCGATGACCTGCTGCTCTACCTCTGCACCGATAGGGTGCTGTCCCTGGGGCGGCCCATCACCGAGGCCCTTGAGGCCGCGATCGCCGGGGGTATTACCATGGTGCAGCTCCGGGAGAAAAACGCCTCCACCCGGGAGTTTTACGACATTGCCCTTGAAGTGCAGAGGATCACCAAAAAACACGGCGTTCCCCTGGTGGTGAATGACCGGCTGGACATCGCCCTGGCAATCGGCGCCGAGGGCATCCACATCGGACAATCGGATATGCCTTTGCGGATAGCCCGGCGGCTCGTGGGTGAAATGATGTTCATCGGGGTTTCCGTGCATACGGTGGAGCAGGCCCGGCTTGCGGAGGCTGATGGCGCGGACTACCTCGGCGTGGGTGCGGTGTGGGCCACGGGCAGCAAGGCCGACGCGGCTGCCATCGGCCTTGATCGGCTGAGGGAAATCCGGGCGGCGGTGCATATCCCCGCGGTGGCCATCGGCGGCATCGGCCCTGCCAATGTTTCGCAGGTGATGGCAACGGGGATCGAAGGGGTGGCGGTTATTTCAGCAATACTGTCACAGTCTGACATTGGGGAAGCGGCAAAGAATCTCCGCAGGCTTTTGGGCTGATATTCAGTAATGCTAAAATCCTTGAGCCGATACAAAGGGGCCATTTTTGATCTCGACGGCACCTTAATTGATTCCATGCATGTCTGGGATCATATTGACCGGGACTGGCTTACCGCGAAGGGCATCGCTTCCGCCGCGATCCCCTTTGATATAGAGGCTGTCCTTGCTACCATGACCCCCGTCGAATCCGCCGAATATATGATCCGGCAATTCAATATCCCCTTAAGCCCGGGAGAAATAATCCATCAATGGGAAGCCATGGCCCTGGAACAGTATCAAAAAACCGTGCCCCTGAAGCCGGGGGCCGCAGAATTACTGCGGGCCCTCTCGGATCAGGGCGTAAAACTCGCCATAGCCACCTCATGTTTTCCCGCTTGCTGCGAAGCGGCGCTGGATCGCCTTGATATCAGAAAATATTTTTCAGCGATCCTCTACACCGACGAAGTAAAACGGAACAAAACTTTTCCCGACATCTGGCTCGCCGCCGCATCCCGGCTGGGCCTTGCGCCCGAATCCTGCGCGGTCTTTGAAGACATGTACGGGGCGCTCAGGGGCGTCCGCGCCGCAGGGATGGGCTTTGCCGCGGTCTACGACGGCACCTGCGCGGACTGGCCCGCCATGCAGGCGGAGGCGGATCTTGTACTGCGGACCCTGACAGAAGCGCTGGATATGGTATAATATTGAAACATAAGGAGCATTGGGAACCTTCGGTTCCCTTCCGATTCAACATCCGCAGCTAACGCTACGTATATTAAGGAGCACGTATTGAAAACCCTTCATTTTGAATGTTATGCCGGTATTTCCGGCGATATGTCCCTGGGCGCCTTTGTAGACCTGGGCGTCGATCCCGATGAACTGCGGCGGGAGCTTGGGAAGCTTGGCGTTGAGGGCTGGAAACTTGATTTCGTCCCGGATCAGCGGAACGGCATCTCCGGCACACATGCGGTAGTAGACCTTGGCGGCAGTACCGATCACATCGCTCAGGACGAAGAGGTGCGCTATCATCTTCATGAACACGATCACGGACACGATCATCCCCACGAACACGGACACGATCATGATCATCCGCATGATCACGAACATTCTCACGATCATGAACATGACCACGATCACGGCGGCCATAATTCATGGAAGGAAATCCGCAGCTTAATCGAAAAGTCAGGTATCAGCGCCAACGCGAAAAAACGGGCGCTGGATATTTTTTCCCGGATCGCCGCGGCGGAATCCCAGGTCCACGGGGTGAGCCTGGATGATGTCGCCTTTCACGAAGTGGGAGCCCTGGATTCGATCATCGATGTGGTGGGGGCGGCGATTTGCCTTGACTTTTTAAAACCCGACCGCATCACATGCAGTGAAATTGAACTCGGCGGCGGTACGGTAAAATGCGCCCACGGAATTCTCCCGGTGCCCGCCCCGGCGACAGCGATTCTGGTCAAGGGTCTCCCGGTGAGGACCGGGGGCTTCAACAAGGAAATGACCACCCCCACAGGGGCCGCGATCCTCGCATCCTGTGTGGATGAATTTATTACCGGCCCTGCTTCTTTTACGGAAATCAAAACCGGTTACGGCATCGGCACCCGGAAAATGGAAAGGCCCAATGTGCTCCGCGTTTCCTGGCGGGAAGAATCATCTGCGGCGAACAGCGGCAGTAAGCCCTGGAAAACAGAAGAACTAATTTTGCTTGAAGCCAACATCGACGACATGACCGGCGAAGCCCTGGGCTTTCTCATGGAACGGCTTTTTGACGCCGGGGCCCTGGATGTTACCTTCAGCGCCATTACGATGAAGAAGTCCCGGCCGGGGACACTGGTTTCCGTGCTGGCCCATCCTGTCAAACTGGACGCGCTGCGGGAATCTTTTTTCCGCAATTCCACCACCATCGGCTTTCGGGAGACCACGGTGAATCGTGTTTCCTT